>JBFLWK010000015.1 GCA_040757695.1 Elusimicrobiota bacterium | reverse complement strand
GGAATCCATTTGTATCCACTCAAATATTAGAAGCGTCCCCATTTTCCATTTTAACTTTTAACCTTTAACCTTTAACTTGCCTTTTTGTTACTCGTAAGTGAACCATTTCAACCTCGTCCCCTAAATCCTTCAAGCCATCCAATGCATCAGTGACATCCGCAAACGATCTTCCAACCCGTGCCTTCGCCATAAAAAGCCCCTCCTTTTTATTTTTTTCAATTCGAACATTTGTTCGAATTGGATTTTCCTGTTTTACCGACGACCAATTTTCAAATGTAAGCATTTGCTTACATTTTGATTACAAAAAGAAAAAGCACACCCTGGGCGTGCTACTACAAAAAATAAAACGCTCCGATAAATCGGAGCGACTACATTTACCAATTTTACATTTTTAATTTTTACTTTTAACTTTTTACTTGCCCCCCCGAAAATTTTTGAGTTATCCACAGAGGTAACATCTGTGGATTCCCGATAGAGCCTGTCCCCGAATGTAGTAGTCGGGGACACTCAGGAATGAATACCCCGTCCCCGCGGGACACCCCTTTTGGGAAAAGGGGAATGACAGGCGAAGGATTTAGAATGACTTCACTTAAAAAATTGTTTCTCATTTATCTGCTTACGAAGTTCTTTTGTCCACTTCCCTCTTAGCTAGCATTGATAACCGATAAATATTGAATTAATAAATATCACAATACTACAAATTATTAAAAATAATTCAGTCCTCAAACCGAATAATAATTCCATTTTCTAAAACCTCCGATTTTAGTATAACACAAAATGTGCATTTTGTCAAGTAGTTTTTTCAGCAACTGATTTACCGTCTAAAATTGCATCTTCCATTGTGGAGTATTTCCAGCCACCGAATCTGCCAATAGAAAAAATAGAATTTTTTTGCAGATATCTCTGGATTGTTTCAACTGCCTTGTTTCTGTTTTTATCGTAGTGAACATATGCATAAGGAATATCAAGGATACATTTTGAGATTATTTTATCAGTTGGTTTTATTATTTTTGCAGTTTGTAAATCAAAAATTACCTGTTGAACAATTTTTGATTTATTAATTTTTCTATTTCTGTATGAAATCTCTATGTACATTGAAGATGTGTTTTTAGAGCAGAGTGATTCAGAAAAATTATTAAAAAAACCAACTCTGTAAAAAGAGAATTTTTTTTCAGGGAAATAAATCCAGTGTTTATCAGAGATATTTTTTCTTTTTACACCGATATTTATGTCTAAAACTGAAGTCCATCTTAATTTATGACAGGCAGATATTACTCGTTGAGATGGATTTTTGATCAGTTTTATCAATTCTGGTACAGGAATAGTAGATACGAGTTTGTTATACTGAAAATTGCCCAGATTGGTTTTTACAGTTTTTGCAATCAGGTTTATTGAGATTATTTTTACACTGGTTATAATATTTGCGCAGGAAATTTCTTGTATAAATTGGTTTATGAGCGATTGTATTCCACCTTCTTTGGGATAAAAAAAAGTAACATTATAACCGTACTTCCCACCGTTTTTAGTATCGGTAAATGCGCCTGTAATTACTTCCTGCAAAGTTGGTTGTGGAACATAATTTCCCAGCCAGTCAGTTGTAAGTTCCTTTAAGTTTCGTTGCCATAGTTTTTGGTTGTAAGGAATCATAAAATATTTTGAAATACCTTTACCAAAAGTTCTTAAGCACCAATTGTGGAATGAGAATTGAGAATTGAGAATTGAGAATTGAGAATTAGAAAGTTTAGCTTCTATAAAACCTTCAATACATTCATCAATAATTTTTTGAGGCAAGCCAAAAAGGTTCGCCTGGAATGGATAGCGAGTAAAAACGTTTTGAGAGAAAATCCAGGAATTGCGGACTTTCAATGTGAGATTATTTCTTAATAATTTTTTTACAAGGTTTTTTACATAATCACTTTTTATATGAAGCAGATGTCCTGTATAATCGTAAGTGAAACCATTTTTGTTGGTAACAGACCTACATAATCCACCAACGACATTTTCCTTTTCCAGTATGATAAACTTTTTATTTTTTAAGTGATATGCAGTAGATAATCCGGTGATGCCTCCGCCAAGTATTACCGTGTCAGATTTCATTTGTTAGTCCATTTTTATTTTAGAGAGTTTCCAACCACCATAAACTGCAAGAGAAAGGATGAATATGTAGATTATTATTGCAACAACCAGATTTACTCTTGAGATAACAAATGCTGCCAAACTTAAAATTACCGATATTAGCCATATTAAAATTACAACTTTTTTTCTTGAAAACCCTGCCTTTTCAAGCCGAAGTGCAAAATGGTCTTTGCTGCCTAAAAAAGGCGATTTCCCTTTTTTGAATCTCAGATACATTACATATAAAGTATCAAAAATTGGTATTCCCAAAATAAGTATGGGTGAATACAATGCAATATTATTTATTTTAGTGTAAGAGGTTCCAAGCGACAGTGCGGCAAGGACAAAGCCAAGAAGCATACTGCCAGTATCACCCATAAAAATTTTTGCCTGTGGAAAATTGTATCGGATAAAGCCTAAAATACTGCCTGAAAGTGCAGCAGCTGCAAAATTAACATAGATTTCTTCTGTAGGCAGTGCGATAAAAAGAAAAGTAGTCGCAGCAATAAAAGAAATACCCGCTGCTAACCCGTTCATTATATCAATGATATTGATAGCATTTATAATTCCCACAATCCATATTACCGTGAGAATATCAGCAAGATATTGTGGCTGAATAAATTTTATTCGTATATCAAAATTGATTAAAATTATTGCGACAACAATCTGCCATAAAAACTTCGCCTTAAAACCGATTATCTTAATATCGTCAATCAGCCCGACAATTACTAGCAATGTAGCGCCTGTAACGATACCTCTTAATGCCCGTAGCGTACCAGTTGGGAAATGAGTTATATACCGTATTACAAAAAGTGAGAATAGAAATCCCAGAAAAATTGACAAGCCACCAAGATAAGGTGTTGCAATTTTGTGTGTTTTGACAGAAGTATGTGGATGGTCAAGGATATCAAATTTTTTTGCAATAGTTACAAAAATGGGTGTAATAAAATATGCTATAAAAAAAGATATTAAAAACGCATAAAGATAACTAATCATTTTACTAATTTTTCCAGATTTTTAATTTTGCTCAATGCAATTCCGACCCAGATACTTTCAGGATAACTTGAAATTAGCAATTTATATGTTCTGATAGCGTATACCCAGTCCTTCATTTCTTCATAACATTGAGCGATATAATACTGTGCGTAATCGGTATATTGAAAATCATTGTAATTTTCAAGAAATTTTTTATACGCGGTAATTGCTTCATTGTATTTGTGTAACTTCCTGTAAGTATCTCCTATTTTGAATTGGGAATGTCCTGTGTATCTATGTGGTGAAAACCGTTCAACGAGTAGAGAGTAATAATGCAATGCAGTAGTATAATCATTTTTTTTGAAAAAGAATATATCGCCAAGAAAATATGCTGCACTTCCTGCAAGTTTTGTATGCGGATAGGAAGTAAGAATTGATTTCAGGAATTCTATTGTTTTGTTAAATTCCTGTACTTCAAAATATTTTTCTGCAAGTGCATATTTTTTCAAAGCGCCTTCTTCGTTAGGATAGGCAGATTTTATAAGTTTCAATCGTTCTGCTGCAACTTTCTGCCATTTACTATTCGGGTATTCCTTTAATAATTTTTCGTAAAATTTGATTGACTCAATAAAATTAAAATAATCAAAAAAATATATATTTGCAAGTTTGAATAGAACATCATCCATTTTTTCAAATTTCGGATAGTTCTCAATAAGTTCAAAATAAATATCTTTCAATTTCTTGAGTTCCAGTTCGGTTCTATCAATTTTTTGGAAATAAAATTCAGATATTAAATAAAATCCTGTCGCTTTTATTGGTTTTGTCGTTAGTATCCGGACAACCATTTCATAGTCGGCTAAGTTATTTTTTTCCGGGAGTTTCCAGTCAGCGATCAGTGTTTCAATTTTCTTAATTCGTTCAGTTTCCTTTTTTTTCTGATAGAATTTATAAATTATAAAACAACTAATTATCAATATAATTACTATTATGAGTATAATCATTTTTTTATTTCGTAAATGCAGATACCTTCACTATCATATATAGAATTCAGATGCTTTTTTTTGAATACATTTATAACTTCCAGTGCTTCCGCACTAAAGTCATTTGGTCTAAAACCATTTTTAAGGCGTTCATATTCGCCTTCATTCCATAAAATATGGGTAAAATTATCGGATTTCAATTTGTTAAACAATTCTTCAGATGTTTTTGAATTATTTGCTATCTCGGTTAAAATGTCTGGGTCAAAAGGACTGCTTGAGAGCGTATTAAAGTTTGTATAATAATTTCTTGCCTCACCGACAAAAAGCGTTTTTGATTTACTGTTAAATGTTTCATTCATAAATTTGGCAGCAGGATAAAAATTGTTTGGTTTAAGAACCTGTGAAGAAAGATAGGCATCTTTTGTTACATTCCCGAACAAACAAGTTAATGGTTTAACAAAATTCTGGATAAACATCAGAACAGCGAAATTAGATATTATTATAATACAAAAAACAATTTTTACAATACTTTTGACCAATTTATTATTATTTATAAATTCAGCAATACAAGCAGAAAATACAATTGCAGTTGCCGGCACTGCAGGGATAAGGAATCGTAAAACTCTTGCAGAAAATCCCCAAATCAAAAAGTAGAATGCCGTATAAACAAAACAGAGTTTTGCGATATTATCAGTTTTTGTTATTAAAAACAAAACAGGTAGAAAAACCAAATAAAACGGACCTATAACATCAAAGCCACCGCCGAATTTTACACCTTCCATTGTTATATCCCAAGGTAGATTGATTATAGAAAAAACGCCAACTGTGCCATGATGTGATACATGAGAAAGATATTGTTTGATATAAAATGATGCTTGGCTGAAAATAAAGAATGGAAAAAAAGGTTCACCAGTAAAGATATAATTTTTTACAAGCCATGGCAATGGAACTAAAATAGCAGGTATAAAAAACAAAAATAATATAGCAAAGATATTTTGTTTTAAGGATACACACTTATATAAAATTACCAAGACAAAAATAGCAACAGATATTATTGCAGTATATTTTATACTGAGTGAAAAACCTGAAAATAAACCCGACAAAATCAACCATTTTTTTTCAGATGTCTCTGCCCAGTTTATTAAAGAGACAAAACTTAAAAATAGATAAAATGTAAGTCCCATATCAATATATGTTCCAGAAGCGAGCAATACAATTGCTGGTGTTATTACAAAAATTAGTGTTGCATACAATGATATTTTTATGGATAAATACTGTATTGAGAACCCGTAAATTATGCATAATGTCAGTGGTAAAAATGCCCAGTGTATTAAATTTGCAAGAATATCATTATAAAGCAACAGAGCCATTGTATAAAGCATTTCTATATTTTGTGGGAAGTTAGCAAAAAGGTTTGTTTCTATATGACATATTTTATGCTGTTTTATATACTGTGCAGGAATTGATAGATGGTAAACAAGTGAATCATAAAAAGTTGGTGGGACTAAAGCACCAATGAATGCGGTTGATAAAAAAATAAAGAAAACGAAAAGTAATAGAACTATTTTCAAATCAAACGATGGAAGTTTTATATTTGTGTATTTAAAATTTTTTAGTGATATAAGGAACAGAAACAGAATTAAAATATAAAAAACCAATTTGTATAACATTCCGAAAATACCCAATAAAAATGTAACTATTGACAAAACAGCGAGACCTGAGCCGATAAAAAATGGTATTTTTAATACTTCAATAAAATTCAAATTAGATTTTGTCAGTATAAAATTTCCTGTTTGAAAAGAAACAAACATAATGATACCAAAAAACAAAAATTCCCCAACCCGTTCACAAAAATTGGGTAATGGATAATTACGGAAATACGAGATTAAAACGATTGCTATCCAACAGAAGACGAGATATAAAAATATCTTTTTCATTATTTTTCTGTAAAAATTTGCTGGCGTAATAAATTTGTCTTATGCAACAGAAACCTGAACAAAAAAAACAGAGCAGTGATTCCATATTTGCAACTTCTTAAAAAGTTTATTGATGATGCTTCTTTGAAATATTTGGCAGGGACTGGAATGTCACCGAGCCGGAATTTGCAGGCGACTGCTTCAATCAGAAATTGCTGGTCGAAAACAAAGTCATCAGAATTATCCTCCCACCGCATCGTTTCAATGACTTTTTTTGAATAGGCGCGGAATCCAGAATGAAATTCACCAAGGTTTTGACCTAAAAGAAAATTTTCTAAGATTGTTAGAAATCTGTTAGCAATATATTTATACAAAGGCATCCCGCCTAAAAGTGCTTCCCATCTTGTTCGGATTCTGTTTCCCAACACTACATCGCAAATATCATCAGCAACAATCCCTGCAATATAGGGCACCAGCCGTGCATCATACTGATAATCCGGATGTATCATAACAACCACATCAGGATTGTATTTAAGTGCTTCGCAATAGCATGTTTTCTGATTCGCACCGTAGCCCATATTTTTTTTATGAACGATTGTTTTTATTCCAAGTTTTTTTGCAATTTCAACCGTTTTATCTTTTGAAGCGTCATCTACAAGTATAATTTCGTCTACGATATTTTTCGGAATATCAAGATATGTTTTCTCTAAAGTATTTTCTGCATTATATGCTGGCATCACAATAACAACTTTTTTATTCTTTATCATACTATCGCTATCGCTGATTCCCGCTGATGATGTCATTCTGAGCGAAGCGAAGAATCTCGAGACTCTTCACTGCGTTCAGGGTGACACATTGTATCATCCGCGGTCATCTGTGTTATTTTATAGATTTTTATCGTAGGGTTATGAAATTCTCCCGCCGAAACTTTTGATATTTCGTAAATTTTTTTTCCGTATTCCATTAATTTCGTCGTGAATGTCTCTGGATCTGAATGCAAAGAACTTGTAATTACAAAGTCAAATTTTTTTTGTAATTCTGAAAATTTTTCTGCTTTTATTTTATCATGCCAGTCAACCGTCGTAACATAATTGTCGTTCGGGAATTCCGGACAAAACGGTCCCCGCAGGATTTTTGATTGCTCGGGAATATTTTTAATTACCCATTCTCGTGCTAAAACCCGGCTATCTTTTTGCGTTAGCAAAATATCCGTTTTTATAATTTTTGGAAATGTTACAATCAAAAAAATTAGCAGAATAAAAGTAAGTATTTGCTTATTTTTAATTTTTGCAGTAACTAACGCAGATATTATAGCAAAAAACGGATAAAGTGCAAGTATGTATCGTCCTGTAAGTCCCTTCCAACTGCCAAAAAATACCACCAGAATAAAAATTATTGCAAGTAAAAAAACATTTTGCTTTATTCTATTTTTTATTAAAAGTAATAATCCCGAAGCTGAAGTAATTACTAAAAAATAACCCAAACCATCAACTAAAATATCAGGATAATTTAAAAAGCCGTGAAACAATTGATTTTTGTCTGTTGCAACGATCAAATTAAATCTATCCAAAAACCTTTCTGAAAAACCTGCAAAATCAATAATTGAATAAGGACAGCCGATAAAAAAACCGAGTATCAATGCAAGAAATGAATACAGGATATATTTTTTATTTTCCCATCCTAATAAAATTATTGTCAGAAAAAGAATCCCGCCATAGTATTTTGTAGCGGCGGAAAGCCCGCAGAAAAACCCCGCATAAATAAAAGATTTTGGTTCACCTTGCGAATAAACATTCCAAATAAAAAATGCAGTAAGCAAAGTAAAAAATGCTGCGGTAATATCCGTTGTAGCATAATGCGAACTTAAAATATGTTGCCAACTCAAAGATAAAAATAATGCCGACAATAATCCTGTTTTTTTATCAAAGAGTTTTTTTGCAAGTAGATATGTAAGATAAATTGTACCAATAGAAAATGCAACCGTAAGCAACCGTCCTATTAAAATAAAAGGCACAGCGTTGGTATTATAATGCGATATAAAACTACCGATTGAATCAAATTTACCGAGTAGCAATCCGAGCATAAAATATAAAAAATAGCAAAAAAAAAGCAGATATAAATAAAAAGTTGGGTAATCAAAAAACGGGTTCGGATTAAAATCACCTGTAAAAAACCGCATTGTATAAAAAATAACAACAGATTCATCTATATGTCCATATCGTAGTGGAAACGCAAAATTTATCCCCCAAACTCTTACTATCGTAGAGATTAAAAGTATCAACCAGATTGGGTTCATATTAAAATTTTTTATAGTCCATAGTTACTGTAAATTTTGTCAATAGCATTTATCATTTTTTCAATTCTGAACTCATCGGATTTTATTTTAGAGTTTTGAGAATAATGGAGATAGCAATAATTGTTCTGTGAGATAGAGAGAATCGCATCTGCAAATGCTTCGGGCGTGAGGTATTTTATTAAAAATCCTGTTTTTTTGTCGTCTACGAGTTCAGAAACACCACCTACATCTGAAGCAATTACAGGGATGCCATAAGCCATTGCTTCAAGTGCTGATTGTGGGAATGATTCTTCTTCCGACGGTAGCAGTAGAATATCAATTGAACTATAAATCTCATTTAAATTTGTTTGCCAGCCAAGAAATTCAACTCTGGTTTCCAGTTGTAAATTCTTAATTCTTAATTCTAAATTCTGTCTTTCCGGACCATCGCCATAAATTAAAAATTTTATTCTGTCATTTTGCTGGCAAACAATTTTTGCAATTTCAGGAATAAGATATACACCTTTTTCGTTATGAAGGCGGCCGATGTAAGCAACAGTAAAAGTGGTTGACGGTTGACGGTTAACGGTTGACGGAAAAACAATACCGTTATAAACAACAGTGGTTTTGTCAGTAGGAATATTTTCGCGTGTTATTAGGATATTTTTGGAAGCTAAAGAATTTGCAATTATTAGATTACAGAAGTTTGCTGTCCACTTATCAATCCAGATATGATAAAACTTTTTCCAGCCATCAATACTTCGCTGACTTGAAATTATTGTTGGTACACCGGTGATTTTTCCTGCGAGTCGTCCTAAAATATTAGCACGATAAAGATGGGTATGGATAATTTGTGGTTTGTTTTTTTTTAGATATTTTACAAGCGAAAAAAAATTGAATTTTAATACAGAAATATTAAGTTTTTCAATTTCTTCTGTAATAGCTCCTCGTTCTTTCAGATACCCAACAGTAAAATTGTATTTATCTTGAAGGTTTTTTAAAACCGCCAACAAAAATTTTTCAGTTCCACCGATATTTAAACTCGTAATGAGATGTAAGATCTTAATTTTATCCATAGTATATGAATTGTATATGCTGCAAAAATTATAATATAAGGGTCAATGGGAACTCTATATCTTAAAACAATTGCAAAAGGAAGATGAACCAGAGTATATATAATAAATAATACAATAAATAGCGATGTATTTTTAAAATGTTTAATTGATAAAATTATACCAATAAAACACAATGGGATATAAATTCCTGATGTTAGCATAGCAACTATTTTCTGCCATTTATACGCCATCATAGGATATAAACGCCAGAAGTGAATCAGGCGCCTTTTAAGGACCCATCTGAATTTTTTTGGATTATCCTTTATCCATTTTATTGCCTTCTGCTTGAATATTTTTTCCGATTCCATTCGTGGCAGTACAAGTATTTTCTGATATTCCTCCGGTACATATGTTTCGGTCATTGGTTGGTCGCACTCACCCGCAGTTTCCAGTATCATTGCAGTATCGTTGTTGGACCCTGCCAGACTTTGGTATGCAGGTGAAATAAGAATGAAATGTTTGTAACGGATGTAGTTTCTGAATGTCCACGGTGAAATCGTAAGTAGAGTCATCATTCCTGCAATAAATGCAGGTTTTATTTTTTTTGTCCTGAAAACAAGCCAGAAGCACGAAAAGAAAAAAAACGGCAGTATTGTAGATTTTGTAAGTGAGGTTATTCCCCAGAGAAAACCGGTTATAAGCGAATTTTTGAAATCCGGTTTCTCTGCAAGATTCAACAAAACAAACAGCGAAACGGCAATTAAAAACGTATAAAAAGTTTCCGAAAGCAAATCACCGGTATATGCTATCAAGTAAGGATAAAAGCAGACAAGCACTGCAGATATTCTGCCTGTTGACTCGGCGAAAATTTTTTTCCCTGTTAGATATACGAAGACAACTGTCAAACTGCCAAGTACTGCATTTATTATTCTGACTAAAGCGACCGATTCGCCGAACAAAAAAAATACAACCCCCAGGAATGTTGCATAACCTGGCGGTCTCCAAGTATCAGCGAATCCATTGCCTGCTGCTATACTTCGTGCGATGGCCATCCAGTCATATGAATCCGGAGATAGGTTCTGCTGCGACAGAAGTAAAACATAAACAGTTCTTATAATGAGAGCTAACAGGGATACTGATAAAACAAAAGAGTGTTTTTTAGTAAATGAATTTTTGTATGACATTTCTTATGCTTGAAAGATTGAAAGAAAAAACTGATGAATATTCGCCGTGGCATTTTGCAAAGCAGTAGCATTCGTCTGCCGGTTTGTCAAGATGTTTGAAGTCATCCACGCTGTCTTTGCCGTACCATGCACAGTTTCTTATGATGCCGGAAGGTTCCATCTGGCAGTAAAGGAGTCCAGCGTAACATCTGTTTCGTTTAAAATTTTTGGTGCCGTAATTAAGGCAATATCTCAAAAAATGTGCAGAAGTCATTATGCGTCTGTTTTTTGCTTGTTCTATCTGTCGTATTAGATATTTTATGTTTTCTTTGAGTGCAGCAGTTTTTTTACCATCGGTTACAGTGGCATTATCCTCTTTTCCGGTTGATGGTTCAAATACCGGTTGGAATCCGCAGAATATGCCGTATTCTTCAGCTAGGTCAATTATGAATTTTATTTCGTCAAGATTATCGTGAAGGACTACGCAGTCAAAGGACACCGTTTTTATCCCTTTTGGTTTTATTATTTGCAGAGTATTTATCACCCTGTCAAATGTTCCTCTACCGCGGATTGTGTCATTTTTTTCTTTTGACCCCTCAATGCTTAGCATTAGAAAATCAAGATGCTTGCCATCCACTTCTGAAATCTTTTCCGTCAATGTGCCGTTAGTGACAACCGAAGTCAAAAAGCCACATTTGTTTTTTGCATAACGGAGCAGTTCTGGTAAGTCGTTTCGTAGAAACGGCTCTCCGCCGGAGAACCCCCATGCGAGTGTCCCCATTTTTTTGAGCATTAGCATCTTATTTTTTATTTCATCGGTCGCTAGTTCCGGCAGATTTTCTGGTAATATACAGAACCGGCATTTCAGATTGCAGCGGTAAGTAATGAAATGTGTGACTCTTAAAGGCGTAGTTTTTCCGAAGGATAGTCTAAACCGTGCAAAAGCGCTTTTTATTATACATTTCAGTTTCATTATTTAGATTCCAGCATATCAAACAACATTCCGAACAGGAACAACTGTCCGCCAGTTATCAGAAGCAGCGCTGTTAGCACTGCGGTCGCACCCGTCAGAACCGCTCCCTGGATTTTTGCGATTATGATGTAAGAACCGGTCAATAAACCCATAAACAGAAGCACCATACCGGTGATGTACATAAAAATCAATGGATGGAAATCACCAATTAGATATCTTTTGTATAACCGATAGAAAAAGTTTCTCAATAACATTGGGGATACGCGTAAAGCATATGGGAGCCCTTTTATTTGAGATTGTCTTACGCCTTCAAGATAGATTGCTCGTCGGGAAACGTCCATAACCCGAAACTTATGCACATTCAACCGCACGAGAAAATCCATCGGGTAGCCGTATTTTTTCCATGCCTTATCCCAATCAATTGTATGAAGTGCTTTTTTGCTGATTGCTGTAAAGCCATCAACAACATCAAAAATTTTATAATAACCCGATGCAATTTTTGTAAGCAATGAAATAATTGTATTCCCAATGACCCGTGTTATTGGCATATCTGAAAGTTTTTCCCCGCTTTCAAGGAACCTGTTGCCTTTTGTATAGTCGGCAGTACCATCAATTAAAGGATCAAGTAGGTTCTTAATTTGGTCTAATGGCATCTGGTTGTCACCACCGCAAACCGCTACAATATCAAAATTTTCTTCAATTGCTTTTTTATAGCCAGTGATTATTGCAGCACCCGGTCCGATATTCTTTTCATGCTCAAATAATTCAACTCGTTTGTCGTGATATTTTTTGACAAGTTCAGATGTTTTATCAGTAGAACCGTCATTAATTACATAGATTTTATCTATATAATCAGGCACACTCTGTAGTGTTGGTAGTATCAGTTTTTCTTCATTTCTTGCAGGTATTACGAGTGCTATTTTGTATTCTTTATACATTTTTTTCTCCTATAAATTTATTATTTTACCCTGTTTAATTGAATTCTGAACTGCCTCTAAAATTTGCACAACAGGCAGAGCTTTTTTTGCTGATGTCAGTGGCTCTTTGTTCTCGCTGATGCAATCAGTGAAATGCGCCGCCTCAATTTCCAGCGGTTCCCTGAAATCTATTTTAGGAATGTGGATGTCGCCTGCACGGTGAATCAACTGAAACTGCCCGAATGTCTGGAAATCTTCAAATCTGTCTATACCTTTATCATAAATCTGAACCTTCATATCTAACGAGACATCGTCATAGATTACCATTTTTTTACTTCCAACAACGGTCATCTGTCTGATTTTGTGAGGGTCAAGCCATGAGACATGAATAAAGGCCGTAGGCACTTTTTCAAACTTTATATTTGCGGATACGACATCTTCAATACCATTCTGGATAAACGAGACTCCAAAACCGTGAACAGATTTCGCTTTCTGATTTAGCCAGTAATTGATTATAGAAACATCGTGCGGTGCAAGATTCCACCACACATTTACATCTTTTCTTACGATACCAAGATTTAATCGTTGAGAATAGACATAATAGATTTCACCTAATTCACCGGAATCAATAATTTCTTTTATTTTTCTAACCGCTGCGTTATAAAGGAATGTAAAACCCACCATCAGAATTATTTTTTTCTTTTCTGCCATTTCGGTTAATTCTTCTGCATCTATAAGTTGTGTTGTAAATGGTTTTTCAACCAGAACATTTTTTCCACATTCTAAAGATTTTTTTGTTAATTCATAATGTGAAATAGCAGAAGTTGAAATTACAATCCCGTTTATATTACTGTCAGTTAGTATTCTTTGAAAATCATTTGTACAAGTTATATCAGGATAAACTTTGTTGAGTTTGGTTAACAGTTTTTCGTCAATGTCACATATCGTTTTTAGCACACCAAGTTTATAGAAATTTCTCACCAGATTTTTACCCCAGTAACCGCATCCAACAATAGCAATATTTTTCATAACAAATCCTCAATTATTGATAATATTTTTGCCACAGAAAAAACGAAATCAAACAGGTTAATTTTCGGGTATTATCTTTTTTATATTCTAAATGTTCTTTTTGGAGTTGCTTGATATAGTTGAAATTGAACATATCTCTGTTTTTTTTCTCTGCTTCTGAAAAAATACTATCAACAAAACCTTTCAGTTCTTTTTGCAACCAAAACGATGTTGGCATAGCGAGTCCCTTTTTTGGCATTTTTGCAATTTTTGATGGTAAATATTCTTTCAATGCTTTTCGTAAAATATATTTTGTTGTAAGACCATGTAATTTTAAGTTAAGCGAAATTTTTTCTGATAGTTGTATCATTTCCATATCAAGAAATGGCACACGGCATTCCTGCGAGTTCATCATTGTTGCCATATCTGCTACATGAAGTGTGCAGTCGGGATGAAAGACCTTTAAGTCAAGATATAGCAACCTATTAATTACTTCTTCGGTTGTAACATTTTCAAGATGTTGTTTATAGACATCAAATGGATTGTATTGGAATATATTATACAAAAGTTTTTGTCGTTCGTCATCAGCAAAAATTTCTTTATACCTTAGATGTGCCTTTTCAGATGGTAAATCAGCACCGGCTACAAATAATTTTGCTTTTTGGTCAAACGGCAATCGCTCATATGAAGCCGGTAGTTTATTGGTAACAAATTTTATAAATTTTTTGATAGGTTTCGGTAATTTTTTATAGAATAAGGCAATCTTTGATGCAGTTAATGTCGGATAGCCACCAAAAAGTTCATCACCACCTGCACCTGAAAGAACAACCGTGATATCTTTTTTTGATTGTTTAGACAGGTAATAAAAAGCGATATGTGTCCAATCGCCGTGTGGTTCTGCAAGATGTTTTATCATTTCAGGTAAAAACTCTTCAACCTGATTTGGTTTTAATATACAATCATAATGTTCGGTGTTATATTTTTTTGCAACCAGTTTTGCTTCTTCAAGTTCGTTATAACTTTTTCCATTTTCATAACCAATAGTATATGTTTTCGTCAAATATTTAAGTTTTGACATCATTGCTACAATTGAAGTTGAATCCAGACCGCTTGACAAAAATACTCCCAATGGAACTTCACTTTGGAGATGTCTTTTTACTGAATTTAGCAGTGTATTTTTTATTTGGGATATAACTTCTTGTATATTATTTTGCTCTGGTATGAATTTAAAATCCCAGTATTGTTTTATTTCTATTTTTCCATTTTTTAATATTATATAATGTCCGGGATAAAGTCGCCTTATATATTTAAAAATTGTCCATGGTGCAGATATATAATAAAAAGAAAAATAGTTTATTAATGCTTGATTATCTATTTCTTTAGAGATTGTTTTCTCTGCCAGAATCGATTTGATTTCCGAAGCAAAATATAAACAACCGTTAAAAATAGAATAAAAAAGAGGTTTTATGCCTATCCGGTCTCTTGCTATAAATAATTCTTCTTTTTTTTTATCCCAGATTGCAAATACAAACATCCCGTTTAATTTTTTTACGCAGTTGACACCTGAATCCTCGTACAGATGTACTATAACTTCCGTATCAGATTTTGTATAGAATTGATGTCCTTTTTTTTGCAGGTCTTCACGAAGTTCCAAGTAATTATAGATTTCACCGTTATAAACAATCACAATATCACCGGTTTCATTGAATATCGGCTGATGTCCGCCTTGCAAGTCAATTATTTTAAGCCGCTTAATACCAAGTCCAACATACCTATCAAGGAAAACTCCTTCATCGTCAGTCCCACAGTGTGTCATTAAATCCAGTGGCACTTTTATTTCATTTTGTTCAACCGGATTTTTTTTCTCAAAGTTTACAATTCCGTATATCCCGCGCATAAGATATTAGCATAGAAATTTTCTTATGTTTTCTATGATATAGTCCTGTTTTTTTAGGCTCATTGACGGATAGATAGGAAGCAGTAATGTATCTTTATTGCATAATTCAGTAACAGGGAGTTTTTTTTCTCCAATTTTTTTCTGATAGTATGGCTCTAAATGTGCTGCTAATATCTTACGTGTAGCAATCCCTTTCTTTTGTAATTCTTTCATTAATTCGTCTCTTGCTTTTGGAGAGTTTTGTTTTATTCGGATTATATAAGACTGATAAATATGTTTAACATTTTCTGGAATATATGGTGTAATTATATACTCTATTTTGTTTAAAGATTCATTATATCTCCTTGCTAGTTCTATTCTTCTATCTATTAAATGTCTTATTTTTTTCATCTGTTGGATTCCTATTGCTGCTTGAATATCAGTCATTCTGTAATTAAATCCAGCAATATTATATTTGCCAGAAGTTGATATCCCATGTGACCTAAGCGATATTAGTTTTTCATATATATCTTTGTTATTGGTTGTGATCATTCCTCCTTCACCGGTTGTGATTATTTTTCGCGGATGGAAGCTAAAACATGTCAATTCACTTATTGAACCTATTTTCATTCCATGGTATTCTGTTCCAAGAGCACATGCTGCGTCTTCGATTATATGTAGATTATATTTTTTCGCTATTTTAGAGATGTGTTCCATTTCTGCAGGCAGACCAATTTGATGCACAGGCATAATTGCTTTTGTTTTTTTTGTTATAGTCTTTTCGATTTTGGTGTGATCAATGTTATAAGTATTTAAATCAATATCTACAAAAACGGGTGTCGCTTTTGCATTAACAACACTATTTACAGTTGCAATAAAGGTAAAAGATGGCACGATAACTTCATCCCAGTCATTTATCCCCAATGATAATAATGATATATGCAATGCTGATGTACAGGAGTTAACTGCTAAAGCATATTTTGCACCTACAAATTCTTTGATCATCTGCTCAAAATGTTCAACCAATTTTCCTTGAGATATCCATTTAGACCTAATGACGTTTACTACTGCACTTTCTTCTTTTCGTGATAAATCCGGAATTGATATTGGTATCTTTTCTCTTATCATTTTCTTTTCCGTAAAAGTTTAGCAGGAACCCCTGCAACTATTGAATAAGACGACACATCTTTTGTTACAACACTACCAGCACCTACAACACTGCCTTTGCCAATTTTGACTCCTGGCAGGATAATGGATCCGGTTCCAATGTCACAGTTGTCTTCCAGTATGGTCTCCTCGTAAATTTGTTCCCGTGTAATGATTGGACGTGATATGTCTTTATCAATTACATGTTGAAGGGTAATAATCTTTACAAACGGGCCAATACCAACAAAATTTCCTATTATTAACCCTCCACCACTATGTAGAAATGAGCTTTGTCCTATCCATGTATTACTACCTATTTTCATCAGGTTTTTATAATATCCTTTTAAGAAAACATTGTGTCCTATATAAACATTATTACCAATCTCAATGTTTTCCGGATGAAATACTAAGACGCCTCTTTCAAAAACAACATTTTTCCCAATTTTCTTAAAATCTTTTTTACTGAATTTTCCAGATCCGTGACTTTTATAGATTTTCATTTTGTTGTCCTTTGCCGCAGCCCTGCCACAGAAAGAATAAATGGCATGCATTGAATTGCCCGAATGAACCATTTTGGATTTTTTGTTACAATAAACCCCCAAAGTTCAATAATTTTTGCCAGTCGTGTGTAAAACTTTCTCGATGCTAATGAACACAATTCATCAACTCTTTCTTTAGAAAGTGAGCAGACATTATTGCTACCATATTTTTGTTCTATTTCCGAACCCTCCAAAACAGTCAGTGCAAAAAAACCCGAAATATGAGGATTGACGGAAATCGTATAATCAATACTTTGCTTTATTGTTTCTTCGGTATCACCGGGCAATCCGAAAATCATTTCCAGCTGGATAAGTATTCCCAGTTTTTTGGCTATTCTAATCGTTTCTGCGGCTGCTTCGGGTTGTTGAGGATCTCTGTTAATATTTTTAAGAATTTCAGGGACAGCAGATTGCAATCCCAATATCATATGGTCACAACCTGCTTGTTTCATTATTTCCATTGTTTCCTGTTTGCGACCCTCAAAACTAAAAGGATTGATTGCGCAACACCAATGAAAATCATATTTTTTCTTTATCAATAGATTACAGAACTCAAAAAGCCATTTTATATTTAACCCAAAATTTTCGTCAAGAAAATATACATATTTTAATTTATGTTTTTTAAGGATTTCATTTATCTCTTTCACTATATTTTCGGGACTTCTTAACCGTACCTTTCTTTTCCAGAAAACATGGGATGTACAAAATGAACAGTTATACGGACATCCGCGTGATGTTATTATACTGGTAAAAGGTGTGCGCATTGTAAATTTATGAAAATCATAATATTTGTTAAACTGAGTTTTTTTCCTGTCGGGGAATGGCAGTATGTCCAGGTCTCTGATCAATTCTCTGGGTTCATTATTGATAATCTTGCCGTTCTTACAATAAGAGATTCCTTTTATTTCATTCAAATGTTTTTTTCCTTTAAGATATTCGACAATTTCACATATTGTAACTTCTCCCTCACCATTACATACAATATCACAACCTGCATCAAAGAACGCTTTGTTATTCAGCGTTCCCGGTCCACCAACGACAATCGGAATTTTTAAGGTATTCTTTATCTCCCGTATATATTCGCAAATGATACTTTTTAAGGTGGAATCAGAATAAAATCCTATAAAGCCGTATTTTTCGGCATTTAATTTGTTTTTTAAATCTGCAATTGAGAAATTATCCACCGATTGGTCCATGAAATCCGTCGCAATACCGTAATTTTCCAAAGAGGAACTAACATACAATAAACCAAGAGGTTGATACCTTTGAAGGCCGTATTCAGATTCTGCTACATTCCAATAAAATTTATGCTGTTGTTTTAGTAAAATTAATAATACTTTCATTTCCATATCTTATTTGCTAAAAGTGTAACCGATAAAACTTTTTGTAGCTGAATACAGTGATTTCGCCTGTTTTAAATTTAATCTTGAAAGATAAGACAGTATTGTTTTTGGTTTAAGGTAAAATTCTCTTAATAGATTTTTTTGCATTTTTATTAGGTATTCTTTTGTCAAACCTGTAGGAACAAAAACAGGTTCCAGATTGGCATCCAGTTTTTTCCAATCATCATTGAAAGTTCCATATTGTTTTGCTGTCTGAAAAATTTTTGACCCTGGATATGGTGTAAAAAAAGTAATCTTAATATCATCCAAATCCAGTTCTTGGATAAGTTTTTGTGTTGCTTTAATTGTTTCTTCTGTTTCTTTTGGATTCCCAAGCATAAAGTAACCCAATGTTTTGATTTTCGCCTCTTTTGTTAACCATATCGCTCTTCTGATTTGTTCCAATGTAATATTTTTGTTTAGTATGTCTAGTATTTCCTGCGAACCGCTTTCAATCCCATATGCAATTTGCCAGCATCCAGACATCTTAATCATTTTCAATATGTCAGGATAGACCATATCAACCCTTGCAAGACATGACCATGTTATGTCAATTTTCTGTTCTTGTATCATCTTACATACTTTTACTATTTTTGACCGGAACAGTAAGAAATTATCATCCATTATCCGTATATCCCGAATAGCATATTTTTCTTGAAGATACTTGATCATATCAAGTATGTATTCAGCACTGTATCCTCGTATAATTTCACCGAACCCGCTTCTATCGCAAAAAGTACACTTCCCAGTACATCCACGTGTGGTTATTATTGAAGTTGACGGCAGTCTTTTGTAACTGGCAACAGCGGGACGATATTTTTTCATATCTGATAAAAGGTTCCATGCTGGTAAAGGCAGTTCAGATAAATTTTTAACAAATTCTCTTTTGTTGGTAATAGTTAATGTTCCATTTTTTCTAAATATTATACCATTTATTTTATCAAGCGGATGCTTTTCGTCAAGGGTTTTTATCAGTTCAATTATTGTTATCTCACCTTCCCCTATGACTCCGATATCAAATGACGAAAACTTGTTCATAGTTTCTTTTGGCAGTGCTGTTAGATGCGGTCCGCCAATGATGGTGACAATTTTGCTGTCAGCCGCCTTTATCAGCTGTGCAAGTTTTGCAGCGTTATGGATAGATATGGTTACTGCCGTTATTCCAACATATTTAGGTGACTTTGTTTTTATAATATTTACTATTTGTTCGTAATTCAATCCGAATACAGGCGCATCCAAGATTTCAGTATCTATATTATGTTTTAGACATACAGCTACTAAATTACATAAACCATGGGGTGGCTCCAGACTACCAGCATTTGCCAATTTACCATATCTTTCTTCAAGTGTTAATGGAGGATTGATGAATATTATATCAGGCATAATTTTTTTTCTCAAAAGGAATCCAACTTATCTCATTTTTAGATTTTTTGTTTAAAATGTGCTCAGCTGTTATAATTCCCATTTCCATTGCTACATCCATGTCAACATATTTAAATAAACCTTGTCTACCACTTATTAGCAGATTATCAAAATTTTCAATATATTTTGTTATTTTATCCATTCTTACTTCATAATCTATGTTATAAATTGGATAACCATTTCTTACTTTAAGAATATCATATTTTAGCACGTCAGCTCTGTTTATAAAACCCTCTTCCTCCAGTTCTTTAATTACTTTTTGACAAAGAAACTCTTTATCGGCATTCCATATATTATCACCAACATCACAAGTAATTTCCGCCATTAATCCTGTTTTACCTTCTTTGACTGCATTTGTTGCACCGCAATTTTTGATATCTGAAAGACGATTGAAGATTTTATTTGTAAAATATATCCATTCTGCATCAAAGACTTTTGGTTTATTAATTAATAAACATACAACAACAATTGCCCTGTAATGCGTCTCATTAGCTATAGATATTATTTCATGGTTAACAGGAGGGTTAAACATAGATAATAAATCGGTTATTGGGATAGTAGATACGAAGTAATCACTTTTTAACTCTATAATACCTTTGTTTGATTTATAGGTTACAGATTTTATTTTATTATTTTCCCAATTTACCGCGATTATTTTTGAATTTAGATATATATTTCCGTTATGTTCAAAAATTTTCTTGGCCATTCGTTTTGGAATAGACCCAGCTCCGTCTTTTGGGTAAAAAAAATCTATTACAAGTGGAGAATATTTATGTTCTTTACCTGTTAGTTTTTTTGTGCCAGTTAAGAAAGATTTTATAGCAACTGTGATAAGACTTGTATGGGGAATTCTATGCTGTGCAAACAAGGAAGACATCTGAGAGGGTTTAAGCCCCCATACCTTTTGAGTATAAGGTCCAAAGTAAATGTTATATAATGTTCGCCCAAATCTACTTACAAGCCAATCTTCAGTTGAATTTATTTTACTTTTGATAAAACTATTTTTTATATTAACAAATAGATAATCAAACAAACATTTTGCAGCGAGTAAAGGATTTAATTTGAAGATAATATCCGTTGCTTCTAAAGGGTATTTGTAATATTTACCCTGGAATTTGATTCTGACATTTTTTTTCAGCTCAACAAAATTATTATCAGCTAATTTTTTAAGTTGAGATAATACTTCAGGCGTATTAGAATGATATGCATGAGGACCATAATCAAATGTGTTGCCATCAATTTTTACGCTGGCTGCGAGACCGCCAACATAAAGTTTTTCTTCCAGGATTTCAATATCAATACCGTTTTCTGCTAATTTCAACGCACAACTTAGTCCTGTTATACCTGCACCTAATATTAGTACTTTCATATATTTTTTTCAGATAGGTCTATTTTCTTATACCATTCAATAGATTGAGATAATCCCTCATCAAGTTCAACCTTTGGATAAAAGCCTAAAATCTCCTCAGATTTCTTTATATTTGGGACGCGCAGATCAATATCTATATTGGGATGAGGAATAAATTTTATTTTTGATTTTGAATTTGTTAACTTTATAATTTTTTCTGCCAGTCCCAAAATAGTAATAGTTCCTCTAGGATTTCCAATATTGAAAACTTCTCCAATAGTTTTTTTACTTTGCAAACATAAAATTATTCCATCAATCATATCGGCTATATAACACCAGGCTCTAATTTGATTTCCATCGCCAGTGATCGAAATTTCCTTATTTTTTATAGCAAGAGGAACAAATATCTGAACCGCACCTTCACCAACCTGACCAGGACCGTAAATGTTAAATGGTCTTAAGGATACTATGGGTAATTTATATTGCTTATAGTAAGCAAAACAGAGATGTTCGGCGGCAAGTTTACTTACAGAATATGTCCATCGCGACATTTTCACTTCACCTTGTGTTGTTGGCTCATTTTCTTTCGCCCTGAATATGAAAGGACCATAAACCTCGCTTGTTGAGAAATTTATAAATTTTTCAAGTTTTAAATCCTTTACCGATTCCAGAATATTATATGTACCAATCATATTTACTTCCATTGTTTTTAATGGATAACGAAAATAATCTGAAACACCTGCCATTGCTGCTAAATGAATTACAATATTAGGGTTGTGTTCAAGCATATTTTTTTTAAGAAAAGGTTTGTCTAAAATATCTCCATTTATGATTGTAATGTTCGGATGTGATAGTAACTTTGTATATTTGAGTGCATTTCGTCTACCATTGTCATAAATTATTAACTTGTTATAATTAACAAGTTTTTGACATAATGAACTGCCAATAAATCCCAACCCACCTGTAATGAAAATCTTCTTACCTTTTATGGGCATACTTTCTCCTTTTTTGTTCTTTCTAGTATTAATATTGTAGGACAGGGAAATTTCCAATCTACAGGAAATGAATCTTTTTTCTTAAATGAAAATATTAAAAACTGCGGTGCTGATTCAAAACGTTTGATTTCAATATATTTACCAGAAGAAAAAATTTCCTCAATAAAGACTTTAGCATCCGGTCCCGCGGGTAGGTTGTCCAGATACTCAAATTCGGAAGTAACTATGTAGTCAGGTTTTTCCATATTCAGTTTAACGGGATTATATTCCAGATTAACGATTTTGTAATCGGGTTTATTGTATTCAGGATTATCGGAGTATCTGCTCAAAGCGAAATATTTCATATTTATAACAGGTGGAGAATAATAATATGGCTTTCTAATTACCCCAATTTTACTTCCCCGTGAAATGTTATTTTTTATCCACAACGAAGCGATATCCTGTGTTGACAGTTTTATCATCATATTTGTATATGATAAAGTATATATTGAGGTTATAGATATGGATAAAAGTATTATAATGTTAACAACATATTTTTTAATAGAATCTTTCAGATAAAAAATAAACCTGGCAGCCAGTAATATTAAAAAAGGCAAATATTCATTTTGATACCTTGCAATCTTAAATCCGGCCTGTGCCTGAATATAATAGTATAATAGTATCCAGACCAAAAGCAACAGATCGGCTTTTTCTCTTTTTAACAAGGCGAATACAACGCCCCCGATTGCAAGTACCAAAATAAATGGACCTATAGTATGATAAAGAAGGTTTATTATAGGATAAAACCAGTTAATTTTCAGACTCCCAACACCTTTTGTTGCAGCATTAAAGAATACAGACATGTTATACTTAAATGTTGGCAAATCCAAGACGGAATAGGGCACTCCCATTATGAAAAAGACTACGGTCATTAGGAAAAATAAAAAAATGTTTTTATTTATAATTTTGTCCCGTCTTAATAAATGTGCAAGCAATACTATCAATCCGAAAGGAAGGGCGGTGTATTTTGAACCGATTGCCAACCCTAAAGAGATACCTGCCAGTATGTACCATTTTTGCTTACCGGTGTGGATAATGGATAAACTGAAAAACATCGTAAGTGTAAGCCAGAATGTTACGGCTACTCCCGGTTCCATGTAATGTGAGCAGACAACATTCAGAGGAACGATGCTAAGGAATGCCCCTGCTAGAAGTCCTACTCTTTCAGAGTAAAATTTTTTTCCAATAAGATAAACAAAATAAACCGTCAACACTCCCATAGCAGATACCAAAAGTCTACCTACTAGATATATTTTTGCATATTCCTCAGGATGGTAGAGATAAAACTGTTTAGATTGACTTAAAGTAAGCAGTCCCAGCAAAGAAGCCATTTTTGTAAAAAAACCAACAAGAAAATAAAAAAATGTGGGATTGGCCATTGGTACAGGTGGTGTAAAATTGAACCGACATGGATTAATCGTTTCCAGTGTATGAATGACATTGTATTCATCCGGATAGTATGAATAAAAATGTTCTTTATTAGGCAGCCCCCATTTTATACCATATAATCGCAGAAATAGTCCGATTAATAGGATAATAATTATCAAATATCTTTTCATATTAATTTTTTATAAATAAGTATTGTGGGATTAACCATACGAAATTCAGGTGGAAAGAAGCCACCAATTGGTATAATCCCAAATAATTTAGGTTTTTTTTCAAATTTTTTTATAAGTGTATATCTATCGCTTTGCATTATTTCTTCTAAAAACGGCATCAATTCCGGATGAGGATATTTATCTTTTAGTTTAAGAATTGGGTAGTATTCATAATCTGCCAGAACTACATAGTCAGGATTTATTTTTTCCAATTTTTTTATATCCCATTCGGTTTGAAAAATTTTATATTTTTTTATATTAGCATAAAACGGTTCCGTTTCTTTATACCAGTAATTTGTCATTACTATTGATGGATTCCAGAAATATACATCAGGAACTGCAATTTTTTTACCTTCCGGAATATTTTTTTCTATCCATTCTGATGATTCATCTCTGACATCTTTTTCAGTCATCATTTTCATATAAGCAACAGAATAAAATAATGTAGCGATGGAGATGCAAGCAACAATCAGCAGTATTAAGATTTTTAATTTTTTGCTAATATTTTCTAAAACAACAAAAATAGATTTTGCTGATAAAAGGCATAAAACAGGAATATATGGAAGTTGCCATCTCATTGATTGCCAGGGAGAAGAAAGTGCTATGAACAAATAAAATATAATCATCCAGACTATAATGACAATATCTATTTTTTCTTTTCTAATGAATGCAAATATAAAACCAAATAGAAACAAAATAGCAAGTGGTATTCCAAAACTGTATTTTGGAGCAGTGGTTAGATAATATAAAAACATTGGTTGTGGCCCGAAGGAGTCCAGTGGATTTAGAACCGAGTTTACAGTTACATTAATCTGTGATGAGTATTTCAATGTTTCATAAAAACATCTGGGTTCCAGAACACTGTAGGGATTACCCAGTATAAAACCTGCGGGCACGAAGAGCAGGTAAAGAAACAATTTTTTGTTGAAGAATTTGTTCGACGACAGATAATGAGCTATTACCGGAATAAGAGTCAGGGGTATTATGCTATATTTTGTTGCTCCGGTTAAACCCACAAGCAAACCGGTAAATAAATATATTTTGTTGCTCCCATTTTTTAGAATATAGAAGCACAACAGAAAAACAAGACATACTTCAAATGTTAATAACGCATCCGTTCCGATATAATGTGACCATATAGCATGTATTGGAGTAATTGCAAGTAAAAAAGCCGATAGAAGCCCAATTCTGTAATCGTTATAAAAAATCTTTGCCATAAAGAAAAGCAAAATTACTGTTAATATCCCGAAAAAGATAGACAGGCTTCTTCCTGTAACATATAATTTCACAAGTTCTCTTGGATTTGCTTTATAGTAGTCAAACGAAGAAGAAATTTTTACAAGTTTGAACACAGAGGCAATTTTTATCCATACAGCCATCAGATACGGCTGAAATGTTCCTTTTGTTTGAACAGTGACCGTGCTTAATCTAAAATCAAGTTTTTTAGGATTTATTCCTTGATATGCTTTTAATACTTCCGATTCATCGGGATGGTATGCCGCTGCATGAAAATATTTAGAAGTCATAAGTCCCCACCGAATACCAATTATTCTTAGGGACGCACTCAGTATCACTATAATGATTAGTAATAAAAATTCCTTTTTCATCACCAGAAATTTAGAAATCCCTTTTCGATTTTAAGACAATTTAAATTTTCTAAATCCGATCCAGCACATTTTTAGCAATAGCCAACCGTGCAAGAATCTTCTTATTTTTATCTCACCATATTTTCTCTCTTTATATCTTACTGGCATTTCAACGATTTTTAAGTTGAGTTTTGCAGCACCGAAAAGTAGGTCAAAATCGCCAAACGGGTCGAATTCACCAAAAAATTTCCTACCTGCTTTTATCCGAAGATAATCATTTCTAAATAGCGCTTTAGTGCCACAGAGTGTATCTTTTATTCTTTGTTCCAAAATCCAAGTAAAAATTAAAGAAAACATTTTATTGCCTAATTTATTCAATATCCTCATTGCTTCTTTTTCCATTGGATATACAAGTCGTGTGCCGGAAATAAATTCTCCTTTACCTTCTGATAGTGCAAGATAAAATTTTGTAAGGTCTTCAGGTGGGACAGTTAAGTCAGCGTCGAGTATCATAAGGATATCGCATATGGCAGCATCAAAGCCCTTCCAAACAGCATCTGCTTTACCAAATACACCACCTTGAAATATTAGTTTTATGTTCTTATCATTATGTTTTTTAATCATTTCTCGGATTTTTTCAACTGTTCCATCTGTTGAATTTCCGTCAATAAATATTATTTCAGTTGATTTTCCAATACTTCTAATCCGCTCTATGGCTGGTTCAATATTTCCAGCTTCGTTTCTACAAGGAATTATTACAGAAACAGAATAATCTTTTTTTTGAACTTCTTGTTTGATTTCTTTTGCTATTACAAATCCGACAAGACAAAATTTCTTTATTATCGGTAGTTTTGCAGTGTATTTATTGATGATATTGGAAATGATAGGAATGTATATTGGGAAGAGAAATCTGTAACCTTTTTTTATAACTTCATAGTGATTTAGATATAAAAGATTTTCAATATCTTCTATTGATAACCAATTTTGATATGGTTGTTTCATTTTCAATCCTATTTTTTCTGCAAAAAATATTATTGGTTCCCAGAAATGATTGTAATATGTGATTATTACTCTTGTTTGCGAGGTGGTAACCTTTTTTAAGTTTCTGAATGCTAACCATACATCAGAAAGATGTCCAATAAGGTCTTGCAAGATTAGGTAGTCAAACTTCTTATCAATAGTTAGATTCTCGATATCGTCTACATAAAATTCTAAGTATGAATATTTTTCTTTTGCAATTTTTATCATTTGTTCACTTATGTCTATACCAGTACCATTTTTAGGTTTGAGATTTGCAAGTAAATCACCTGTGCCACAACCGATTTCTAATACTGAACTATTCTCTGGAATAATAAACGAGAAGAATCTTTCCAATTCTTTATGATAGTACCAGTTTCTTTTTCGCCAGTAGTTCCTTGTTTTTGCTGATTGATTAAAATACGAAATTATTTCGCTTTTTTCCATATTTCTTCTCTATACCGGTCGATAGTTTTTTTAAGTCCTGCTTTAAATGAAGTTTTTGGTTTAAACCCAAACTTTTTTTCTGCCTTTGATGTATCAAGGTATCTTCTTGGTTGACCGTCGGGCTTTGTGCTATCCCAGATAATTTTACCTTTAAAGCCTGTAAGTTTTACGATAAGTCCAACTAATTCCTTTATAGATATTTCAAATCCTGCACCGATGTTTATTGGCTCTGGTTTGTTGTATTTTTCTGTAGCTAATACAATTGCTTCTGCACAATCTTCAACATATAAAAATTCTCGCGTGGCTTTTCCTGTTCCCCAGACAATAATTTCATCTTTGCTATCTTTTATTGCATCAAAGCATTTTTTAATCAGTGCTGGTATCACATGTGATGATTTAGGGTCAAAATTATCACCCGGACCGTAGAGGTTTACTGGCATAAGGAAAATTGCATTAAAACCGTATTGTTGACGATATGCCTGTGCTTGAACTAAAAGCATTTTCTTTGCTAAGCCATATGGTGCATTTGTTTCCTCAGGATAACCATTCCATAAGTTTTCTTCTTTAAAAGGCACCGGGCTAAATTTTGGATAGCAGCAGATAGTTCCCAGGGCAACGAATTTTTCAATACCGACCTGTCTGCCTATTTCCATAAGTTGTGCACCCATCATTAAATTGTTATAAAAAAACTCCCCAGGTCTTTCTCTATTAGCACCAATTCCGCCGACGACTGCTGCTAAATGAATTACAATATCCGGTTTTGAATTCTGATATAATCGCTTTACTGCTTCAATTTCTACAAGATTGTAATCTTTGCTTCTCGGAACAAAAACATTTTTACAACCATGCTCTCTTAGTTTCTCTACTACATAGGAACCTAAGAATCCCGCACCACCAGTAACCGTAATTTTTTTATTAGATAAATTCATAATAAATTCTATACCACAACTCTAATATCAAAAGTGCCCAGAGACGGTAGCCATGGTCACGATAACCGTTTATATACTCTTTAAACAATTGCTCTAATGCTTCTTTATTGAAACATTCCCGTTTTATTGCTTTCTCTGATTCATCTTGACTTTTTTAACTCTTTATACAATCGTTCTGCGATCAATTTATGTCCTTTAGCAGAAAAATGTACCACATCATAATAGACGGTATCTTTCTCATTATCAAAGACATCAATCATATTAATAAAGTTTACTTTATTTTCAGATGTTACTGCTTTTACCTGTGCAAGTGCTGATTTATACATTTCCACCATTACTTCTAAGTAATTACCGTGTACAATTTTCTGTTCCTCCGCAGAGAGATATTTTTTAGTACCAAGAAATGGCTGTGGTGAAGCGATAACTAATTTTACATTTTTTGATTTACAAATTTTAGCAATCAAATCAAGATTCTTTCTGTAAAAATCAATCACAGGGGAATTGGGTTCATATGTTTCTTCTTTTTTCCTTATTTTTTTTAGATTGGTATCTAATATTCCAACAAATCTACTTTTTTGTGCCAGAAATTGAATCCCACGACTTAAACCCAGTATAAAATATCTTTTCAATGGTGTCTGTCCACAGGAACGTTCAATCATATCAAACAGGTAAGGATATCCAGGTCGGCGGTCGTATACAACAGAATGATGCAGATCATTCAACCCATCAAATACTATTATCATATCTGGAGTATAATCAAGGATTTGCATTTCTATAAGAATCATTTCTTGCGCAGAAAGATATGAACTTCTACCAGCATTGATCACTTCAAATTTTCTATCTTTAGAGGTTAGATTTAACATATTCTCAAGCACAGCGCAAAAAGTTTCATTGTCGGCAACCTGTATACCTAAAACTGCCGAACCGCCTACTGTAAAAATCCTATAGACACCTTTAGGTTTTTGGGGATTAAATTCTTCTCCTCTGAATCCCAGCGAATTTATATTTATCAATTCTGAATGAAAGTTTCGCTCTATCTCAAACATTATATACGGTGCAAGTTTGTAAAAATTTGGCATGCAGACAGATTGAGTAGAAACATGAGTCCTATCTTTCTTTGATAAAAACAGTATTGCTTGTGTAATTAATTCTATAACAATAAGAAATAACAAAACCGATAAAACAGAAAAAATAATTTTTTTTGCCGTGCTCATTTTTTTATTTTTTAACTATAAAATTTTCTAAGACAAGCATATCCAGTTCGCTTCTTGTAAAGGTACTGTAAGCGTTTTCGGGAGTATTAACAATTGGTTCACCTTTTAAGTTAAAAGAAGTATTCAAAAGTAGTGGTATTTCTGTTTTTTTGTAGAAGTTTTCTATAAGTTTATAGTACCGTGGATTAGTATCTCTAAAAACAGTTTGAATTCTGGCGGTGCCATCAATATGTGTAATAGCAGGTATTTTTGGGATTTTGTCTTTTTTCACATTTGTGGTTAAAAGCATAAACCGTGCAGGATAATTTTCAATTGTTTGAGGCAGTTCAAAAAAGTCTTCTGAGTATTCTACGAGCACTGACGGTGCGAATGGTCTGTATGGCTCTCTGAATTTAATCTTGGTATTGATGATATCTTTCATATCCTCTCGTCTTGGGTCGGCTAAGATACTTCTGTTGCCAAGTGCTCGGGGACCCCATTCAAATCTGTCATGGAACCAACCGATAACTTTGCCATCAATAATAGCATTAGTGACTTTTTCAATAAGTTCGTTTTCATTCTGAATAAATTTATATTTTATTTTTAATGAATCCAGAAAGTTTTTAATATATTGATTAGAATATCTTTTTCCCCAACAGGCATGATTCATTACAAAATCCCGTTTGTTCCCGAGAATACTATTCCATAAATACAATGCAGCACCAACCGCCCCACCACTATCACCTGTTGCAGGCTGAATAAAAATTTGCTTAAACGGTGTTTCTCTTAAAATTCTAGCGTTTGCCACACAATTCAGTGCCACTCCTCCACCAATACAGAGTTTGTCAAGATGTGTTTTTTTGTATAAATAGTTTGCCATTTTAACCAAAATTTCTTCGGTTATATCCTGAATACTTGATGCGAGATCTGCATAGTACTGATTCTTTTCGCAAAGTTCGTCGTAATTTTCTGGTTTTTCACCGAAATAAGATGGATAACCAGATGACTTAGTAAAGAAGTGTAGTTTCGGCGGTCTTGGTGGACCAAATAGTTTTACAAATTTCTTACTATAACTTGTGGTAGATGAACGATGGTATGCGAAATAATCCATATCCAACGAAAACGAGCCGTCGTCGGCAATATCAACTATTTTATAGATTTTATCAACATAATTTGGTTTACCGTAAGGTGCCATACCCATAACTTTATATTCACCTTCGTTGACTTCAAATCCCAAAAAGGCGGTAAATGTACTGTAAAGCAATCCAACCGAAAAAGGAAATACCATTTCTTCCAAAAGTGTAATTTTGGTATTAGAACCGTGGCCGACGCTAGTAGTTGCCCATTCGCCGACGCCATCTACTGTAAGAATTGCTGATTCTTTGAATGGGCTGATTAAAAACGCACCTGATGCATGTGATAAATGATGGTCTAAAAACAAAACTCTGTCTTCAGCAATGTTAAACTTCTCTAAAAGCAATCCCTTAATCCACAACTTGTCCAGCAACCAGGTTCTGATTGCGTCCGTGAACACCCGTTGTGAGTGAGGAAATTCCTTCAGAATAGTTAAAAGTATTCGCTGAAACTTGACAAACGGCTTCTCATAAAATACAACGTAATCCAACTTATCAGGTGTGATGTTTGCAGTCTCAAGACAGAATTGAATAGCCGATTTCGGGAAATTATAATCGTGCTTTTTTCTGGAGAACCGTTCCTCTTCAGCAGCAGCAATCAGTTGGCCGTCGCATATAATAGCCGCTGCTGCATCATGAAAATAACAAGAAACACCTAAAATATACATATCAATATTGTCGTTTCGCCTGTTCTAAATCCAGTTTCTTTATTTTCTTGGACTGCCAGCCAGCATTGGTATTTTTAATATTAAATATAGTTGGGAAAATTTTTGCCAATATAGCAAAAAATGAAACAACAAACCAGTAAAACAAAGTCAGGACTATTTTTGCTTGAAAATTAACAGAGCGGTTAACCAATAACTTCCAATTCTTACGCAAATTTTTGATGTTCATATATTCAAAATAAAGTATAAACAAATGGTGCAATTCCTGTTGCCTGACCGAAAATCAATAGTAACCCAATCAAAACCAAAACAAGCACCATCGGTATAATCCACCACATCTTGTTTTCCCAGAAAAACGATAACAGCTCACCTAAAACTGAGAATTTCCTCAACATTTTTTTCAGCATTATTTTTTCCCCAATACTTTATCTATGTAAACTCTGTGCCATAATTCAAGCATCAACAGTGCCCACATACGATAACCGTGGTCTCGTTTGCCGGAAATATGTTCATAGAACATTTGTTCTATAACTTCCCTCTGAAAATATCCGCGATTTATTGATTTGTCTGATAAAACCATTTCTTTGAAATAATTTTTCCATTCGGTTCTGAACCATTTCCCGATAGGAATGCCGAATCCCATTTTGCTCCTGTGTAAAATCTCTTTTGGTAAAAAATCGTTAAACGATTTTTTAAGGATATATTTTGTTGTCAAGCCGTGAAGTTTCCAAGATGAAGGTAGCGATGCCGAAAATTCCAACACTTTATGGTCTAAAAACGGGCTTCTTGCTTCAAGTGAATTTGCCATAGATGCGATATCCATTTTCACCAGAAGACATTCGGGCAGATACGCTTTTATATCGGTATAAAAAGTTCTATCCATAATATTTTTGGCAGGTGCGTTTTCAAATATTTCTGTCAGATATTTATATGCATTATTATACAAATTTTTTTTCATATTGTCAGTATATAAATTTTCTTTTATCTCGTTTGTAAAATAACAGTGCCACTGTATGTTTCTCGTTGCAGCCCGGTTCGGCAGACCTTGAATGAAACGTGAGATGTACCTGAATATGTTTTTTCCTACTGCAGTTTCAGTATGCGGTATTAAATTTGCAATTTTTCCTGTCAGTTTCTTACCGAGCATTCGGAACAGCGGTGAAAAATACAGTGCCCCTTTCATCGCCTTGTATCTGAGATATCCACCGAAAGTTTCATCGCCGCCATCGCCGTTTAAAGCGACGGTGACGAATTTTTTCGTCTCATTGGCAACTATGTACGACGGCAGTGCCGAAGCGTCTGCAAACGGCTGCCCGTAATGCCAGATAAGTTTTGGCAAAATTTCTATAAAGTTTGGTTTAACAATAAACTCGTGATGGGCAGTTTTAAAATGTTTTGCGACAATTTTCGCATATTTTAATTCTGAGAAATCCGCCTCTTCAAAACCGATAGAAAACGTTTTTACTGGTTGTGTAGAAAGTTCACTCATCAGTCCAACGATAACACTGGAATCATGTCCACCAGATAGAAATGCACCGAGTGGTACCTCAGAAATAGTCCGCAGTTTTGTTGCTTCCATCAATAAATCTTTTGTTTTTTGGCAGGATTCGTCAAAAGATAAATCCGTTTTTTTTGTAAAATCCAAATCCCAGTATTTTTCCGTGTTAACTTTTCCGTTTTTATTGCAGGTAAGTGTATGTGCAGGAGGCAGCGAGTTTATATTCTTAAAAATCGTTTTTGGTGATGGGATATATTGATATGTTAAGAAAAGGTCAATTGCTTCTGAATCTATCTCTGGTAACTTACACAAATGTGTAAGTATTGATTTTATTTCGGAAGCAAATATAAACGAACCGTTAAGTAGTGTATAATAAAACGGTTTCTTTCCGATTCTATCTTTTGCTATAAAAAGTTTTTTGTTTTTGTCGTCCCAGATTGCAAAAGCGAACATACCCCGAAGATGTTGAACACATTTTTCGCCAAAGTCCTCGTACAGATGTACTATAACTTCCGTATCAGATTTTGTATAGAATTTATGTTTTCTTTCAAGTTCATTACGCAATTCTTGAAAATTGTAAATCTCACCATTAAGCACAATCCACAGTGTTTTATCCTCGTTATGTATCGGCTGATTGCCCGTTTGTAAATCAATAATAGCCAGTCGCCGTACTCCTAATCCGATGGAAAATTCGGAATTTGGAATTTGGAATTTGGAATTTGACAGATAGTATCCTTCTGAATCAGGTCCGCGGTGTCTAATGATATTACACATTTGTGTAATAGTTTCTTTTTTCACTGATTTATTATTTCCAAAGTTATAAATTCCAACTATTCCACACATTGTATTAAATTTTTTTGGCTGTTATATTCACAACACCAGTATACCCCAAAAGTGACAGCATAACAGATAAAGGTATTGTAATTATTCTGTCCAATACTTTTATGATAAATATAATAAAACCGCGTTCTCTTATGTTGCTATTATGTTCCAATAAAATTTGATATTCTGTTTTTCGTAGAACTATTTTTTTGAATAAAAAGGTTATCAGTTCAGTACATCTACCGTTTCTAATATCATTTCTATAGTCATACTTAATTATTCTCAATCCCACTTTTTCAAATAGAAATTTAATGCTTGGCATTGACCAGACCAATTGCTGTCTTGGGAAGTTGTGGACTTTCATTATTGCTCGCTGAACGGAATAATAATTACTCATAACAAACAAGATTTTACCGCTATTTTTTAAGACAGTTTTAACTTTCTCAAAAAATTTCAGCGGGTCTATTAAATACTCCGTTACTCCCCAGAAAGTAACGATATCAAAATAATTTTCAGGTAAATCCATTTCCTCAAATATTCCATATTTTACAGGTAAGTTATACAAGTTATTGCCTTCAAATAGTTCTACTCCTGTTACATCCCAGCCCAGTTTTTGTGCTTGATACAAGAATTCACCATTACCACAGCCGATATCCAAAAGTTTTCCGGGTTTATTTTTTTGTAATCGGGCTAAAGCATTTTTTATATATTTCTGCGAACTTAAATATAATCCTTTTTTGATATATTCAAGCCATTCCGCTTTTTGTAGCGATGAATTAAGAAATACAAGTTTGCATTTTTCACATTGAACAATGTCCTGTGAATCATATATATGATGAAAAATAAGTTTATTCCTGTTGGTTTTACAGACGGGACATTCTTTCATTTCTTCACTATTTGGTATTTTGTAAAAAATTTCTTGAGCTGCGCCATAATCTTTTAAACTCACACTGAAATACCAGTCCCAATCCAAAAGTAAGTTTCGGTAGAAAAGCAATCCAGTTTGTTAATTGTGGATATTTTCTAAAGTAATTATTTTTTTCAATAAGACGAATAAGCCAGCGAGGAAAAACTGAGATAACTCTACCGGGATTTTTTTTGCTTAAATTTATAAAACTTGACAGAAGTTCAAATAGTTTATACAAGAAAACCAATTCCTGTTTTTGTGTTTCAGAGTCAAAATTTACATGCCACTGGTTAAACCCTTTTACCGATGCACCGTCAATATCGTCCGGTAATATAATTTTTTGTTGTAGAAAAGTTTCTGTAAGTTGTGTCTTAGGATGATATTGCAACGAGTACATATTTATTCTGAAAGGACGCGGTAACCCAAGCATAAAAAGAAGTGTATTTTTAATATCGTTTTCCGTTTCTATTGGGTTATCAAATATCAAATCATATGAAGGGAATATATGAAATTTTTTTAGTATTTCTGCCTTTTTCTTTAATTCAACTTCTGATGTTTTCCGACCATAACAGTGTTCTCTTATCTGTTCGGAACCGCTTTGTATTCCAACTGTAATTGTTCTTAAACCAGCATCCACAAGCATTTTGATAATATCTTCGTTGATAAATGTTGGATAAATATCGCAGTGGAAAGGAAGATTAATTTCGCTTTTATACTGTTTGCAAAATTCTTTAAGCCATTCTTTATTCAGAACAAAAATTTCATCGTTAGATGACACACTTCTTAATTTTTTGAATCGTTTTTTTGCTAATTTAAGTTCTTCAATTACATTTTGCACAGTTCGTTGTCGTATGTAAGGTCCTTTGTTCTCAAAAATGTTCTTTAATATACTGTTAGAACAGAAATTGCAATGAAATGGACATCCCCTGCCGGTCATGAAATTATAATGTATCAGATTATCATTGTAATAAGGTTCGCCCTCTTGTATACAATTATTTTCAATTGAGTAAGTATCTTTTTCGTCAAAAGATGGAAGCGGCAGTTCGTCCAAATCCTGTAATAGCATCTGTGGTTCATTCTGTATTACTGAACCGTTTTTTTTAAGCCATAGACCCTTTATTTTGCTTGTATCCTGTTTGTTCGCTAATCCATCTGCTAATTCAATTACTACTTTTTCACCTTCGCCAACGCAAATCATATCAGCGACCTGAATACATTCTTCAGGACAAATTGTTGGATGTACGCCGCCCCATATTATAGGAGAACGAACATTTTCTCTTAATTTTAGAGTAATATCTTTGGCAACAGGGAAAAAGGTTGAGCGGGTACTGATACCGATAAGTTCAGGATTTATATCTTTTATCAAATCAACCAATAATTTTTTTTCTTTTTCTGTCGGTAGTTCCATAACATTGGTCTTATCTTTTTTGAAAAAGATATTAAACACAGAATGATTTGTACTTTTCAGCACATCGCTTAAAACCATGCTGCCAAAGGCACCATATTGATATAAGGTTATTATTACAATCTTCTTCTGCATACTGTTAACTGATTTTTGCGGTTATATTTTTTAGTACCCTGACCAGCCCACCGTAAAAACCTGCAAAAAATATAAAAAAACCATATCTGAATAATTTTATAAATAGTTCCAGTGCATAAAATATTTTTTTATTTTTAAGCATAATAAATACAGAAAAAGTTAAACTATTTATTGACTTTATTTTGAAAGCTCTACTCAAGTATATTTTAATTTTTTCTGTTTTTTGTTTATTATTTTTTTCTAAAATTTCACCTAATTCTTTTAATACTTTCGGGAAAACAATTTTTGGCACATAATTATTGATTACTCTTTTATATGCATTTTCAGCCATTTCCTTTCGTTTAGTTTCATTGGAGAGATAATACTTTACTTTTTCTAATAATTCCTTCTTGTTATGAAAGACATCAATTTCTTTACCGATTTCGAAATAAATGTTTATACTGGGTGCATATTCTGTAAGACAAAATGATTTAGTTAAAGCAATTTCAATCAGTCTTCCTTTGTTTTGTTTTATTCTGTTTAATATCGGTTCGTCTCTATTTATCCAATTTAAAATATCTATTTTAGTAAAATTCAAATTTACTTTGCTTCTAGAAAATATTTCTGATTGTTTTCCCCAGTCTACAAATCCATTTTTTGAACCTTTCCCAAAAGTTCTTATATCAATCCCATTTTTAATCAAAAAAATGATATATTCCATTCTATCACTTTTAGTGCAATCCCCTAAAAAACAAACATCAATATCTTTTTTTACTTCAACAGGATAATAGTCACTTTTGCTGCGGGTATCAAAGTAACAAATCGCAGGAACACCCAATTTTTTATATGCAAAAACACTAAAATAATCTGTAGTAATTACAGCATTTGCAACCTGAGAATAGTACTTATTATAAGAATCAAAATACATCTCATCATCACCAAACCAAAAAACAATTTTTACTTTATTTTTTAATAAGACATAAAATTCAACAGATAACTGATATTCAGTTGCAAAAGGAGATGAAATAAGAATATCTATTTTTTTATTGGATATTAAATTTTCAATGTATTTTACAGTATTTTTGAGACCGTTCTGGTTGAAATATCCAACAACATCTAAACGATAGATATTGGCCAAGTATTTTCTTAACTCTTCATATAGAAAATTCAAATACTGGTTTTCATCAGTCGGTAAAAGATATAGAATATTTTTATTTAGAAAGAAAGTATTCTGCATTAGATATTATCGTCCTTCTCTTAAAATAGAAGTGTAGATATCATCTTCTCTGATGACTAAGGGAATACCTTTGTTGACCGTTCTTAAAGAACTGCTGATATTTGAAAAGTATTTCCGTTTCTTGATGAACAGTTTTCTACAAAGGAAGGATAATAATTTTCCTAAACCGAAATATCTTACGATTGTAAAATACTTTAATAAGAATTTTCTTATTATCTTTGGAATGGTCATATAAATTAATCCGTATTTATATCTATTAGCTTTTTTACTCTTCAATGTTTTTATAATACCGTGTTTTCTTATATACGCCACGACTAGTTCAAAAAAAATGTAATTTTTCCAATAGGCAATCTCTTCTTTTTCGTAGTCTGTAAAATTTAAGTAATGGTTAATATCATTAGCATCTACATTATAAAGACTTTCAATATATTTTTCTTCTTCTTCCAGTGTTTGCCCGATAAATCCTATTCTCCTTGTGAATTCATAACCTGGTGTGCCTGGAACTGCCTGAAACCAGTTGATGGATATTTCATATGGTATGTTTATATCATTAGGTATAACGGTGGATAAATTTCGTATAGTTTCTTCTATGGTTTCTTCTGTTTCGCCAGGCATGCCGATAAGAAGTCCGAGTATATAGAAAATTTTATATTTATTTAATAATTCAAGGGCATTTAAGTTTTGTTCAATGGTGGTATATTTTCCCAGTACATTTAACATTTTTTGAGAACATGACTCTATACCAAAATTTATATTGACACATCCTGCTTCCTTCCATAATTTTACCGTTTCTTCATTAACAGTTCCTGCCCGAACTGCTCCCGCAGCCCAGTTTAACTTTTTTTCTTTTAAGTAATTTACAATTTTATAAGTTGCTTTACTATTTGAACCAAAATTTTCTTCTGCAAACTGTATTAACCCGATATCATATTTTTTTATTAATTCATCAAGATAATTTATTACTGTATCCGGATCAATGACTTTATAGCCCTTAAAAAATCTATGACAGAATGTACATCTGCCCACACATCCTTTACTAGCACATACCTGTCCTATTTTTTTGTTCAGATTTTCGCTTCTAAATAAACTGAAAAAACTTTTGATTTCATTCTTGTTAATCCTGTTTCTATAAAATTGGCTATCAATTGGTTGCATATATTGGTCTATATTTGTAAATTTGGAAATCAGGTCATAATTCATCTGTCTAACTGCATTTGTTGTTTCCTTTTCTTCGTAGCCAGTAAAAAAAGGTAAGTCATTTATTAAAAAAACAAGTCCTTTTATATCTTTGTAATTTTCTTTGTTTGTAATATCAAATTTATTCTGCTGTAATCTGGAAATTAGGTTGCTGAAAGTCGGTTCTGATTCACCAGTTACGCAGAAATCAATTTTTGTTTTTTGCAAAATTATATTTGATATTACAGCCATTTCACCGCCTAAAACCTGAATTATATCAGGGAAATTATTTTTTATAAAAGCGGATAGTTTTTTTAAATAAGAATAAGCAGAGGTTAAAACCGCACTGAAACCGATTATCTGTGGAGAAAATGATTGAATTTTTTCTTTTATTTCTTCAAAAAGCGGTCTGTAACAGTCTAAATCAAAAAATGAAAAGTTACAATTTAAGGTTGGGCTTAAGCCTTCAATAATTCTTGATATTGCAAATGGCGGGAAGTCAGTCGGATATGGTCCACCTGGAATGTTCATCAGCATAATCTTTGTCATATTTTATTTTATTTCTAATTCCTTTTTTATATATTCTTGTATTTTTTTCTTTGGTAGCAATGTATAAGCCAATTTTTGTAATTCTCTTCTTTTCTCTATGGACAACTGTTCACTTTCCATTACTCCAGGATATTGTTTATCGTAATCGTCCCAGTTGTCTGTCAGTATTTTTAAGCCATAGTCATGATTTATGGCCATTTTTCTTAAAATTGTACCTGGGAATGGCACAGCAATTGGAAATGTGACTGAGTATAAACCTAACTCTTGGGCTAATGCTATAGATTTTTTTACTGTTTCCTCAGTTTCGCCAGGTAGCCCAATTATAAAACTTCCACTGGTTATGATTCCTGCTTCTTTAGTCCATTTTACAGCTTTTTTCATCTGTGCAATTGTTATATTTTTACTAGAAGATTTCAAAATATTTTCATCCGCACTTTCAAATCCAAAAAAAATATAATAACAACCAGAATCCTTCATCAGACGGAAAAATTCTGGCGTAGCGATATCTACTCGTGTTTCACATGACCATGTAATCTTTTTATTTATTCCTTTGGTAATCATTGTATTAAAAAGTTCACTGCTCCATTTTAAATCAACGATAAATGTCTCATCAATAAATGCAATTGATTCACACCCAAAGTCTAAAATATTTCTTTCAATTTCACTAATCACAGATGCAATTGACCTATGTATTCTGTGTCTTCCAAACGATCTGGCACAGAATATACAAGAGAAAGGGCAACCTCTGCTTGTCCATACTGGAAGTTCTAATTTTGTTCTATGCGGATATATACCCGTATATTTAGTAATATCTATTTCTTCCCATGCCGGGAAAGGAAGCATATTAAGATCTTTGATTCTATCAAAGGAGAAATCCATTTTCTCTCTTGTAACTACACCTTTAATTGTCGATAATGATATTCCTTTTTTCAAATTATTGAATATATTGATAAGGACAAGTTCTCCCTCTCCGCAGACGACGAAATCAAATCCGGAAAACTCGCTCAACGTTTCTTTTGGCATCACTGTCGAATGAATACCACCAACGCATATCAAAATATCAGGGAAAAGATTCTTTATTTTTTCTGCAATAAATCCTGCTGATTTGATTTGTACTGTTAATGCGGTAAAACCAATTATTGTTGGTTTAAATGTATTGATATATTGTATAAGATTGTCAATAGTAATACTTTCCGCAACCATATCAATGAATTTAGCATTTAGTTTGTTTTGTTTTGCAACTGCAAGCAGATATGCAATTCCGGGAGAAGGACTATTAGAAATTATAATTTCATCTTCAACCCTTCGTGCTAAAATACTCTTTTGATCTTTAAAATAGTTAATACTTGGATTGATCAATAATAAGTCAAGTTTTTGCTTTTTAATATCTGTTTTGTTTTCTAACATTTTTTTTCTACCTCCTTGAAAAAGATGGTTTGTCCTCGGTTAATATCTTTCTTTTTAATTTTATTTTTGTCATTCCTTCAATTTGTTGTCTAACTTTTATGCCAAATTTTGCTTCAATCATACATAAGTAATTTGAATTTTGGAAGTATTTATAAAAAGCGTCATCTCTGAATTTTAGTACCTCTTTTGCCGTAACATATTTTGTTGATAATGGCAGAGTTTCATAAGAATGTTGAGAAAAACCATGCCACGCATCCGGGAGTTTCCATTTTTCTTTAACCGCAATTTCATAAAGTTTAGAACCGGGATATGCCATCGCACAGTAAAAGTTTACAAATTCACAATTTAATTCCAGGGCCATATCCAAAGTTTCTTGCATCGTTTCCAAAGTATCATTCGGCAATCCGAAGATAAAATTTCCCAGGACTCTAATTCCGGCATTTTGAATTGATTTAACAATAAGTTTAATATTGCTCTTTATTTTTTTTGATGCGCCGTCTCTAACGCCAGGATTTGCAGATTCAATTCCCAGCGCGAGCCAGTTAATACCTGCCCGTTTCATTTTTTCAAGATTTTCAGGTTTTACGGTATCTACTCTTGCATATGCCCATATATTTAGGTCATATCCTTTTTGTAGCAGTAAATTTACGATGGACATGTAATGTTTTTCGTTCAAAACGAATAATTCATCAGCAATTTTAAGATTTTTTATTCCATATTTTTTTACTAATAATCCTATTTCATCAACAACTAATTCAGGACTCCTGTATCTTATACCTGGCTTTCCAAAAGGAGCATTTATACAACAAAAAATGCAAGAGTAAGGACATCCAATGCTTGTATATATGACGCCATATGGCATTCTATTTTCAATATTATCAAAGCAATGCCAATTATGTGCTCTATATTTTTGCATCGGTAGTAAGTCCCATGCAGATATAGGTAATATTTCATCTAAGTTTTTAATAATTGGTGCTCTTGGGTTACTTTTTATATTTTCATTTTCATAATACCAAAGTCCAGGAACAGCAGAATAATCATTTTTGTTTGACTTTAATACTTCCAGTAAACTTTTTAAGGTAATCGGTCCTTCACCATCTATTACAAAATCAACACTTTCCTCTTGTAATGTTCGTTTGGGAAGCGCTGACGGATGGAGTCCGCCTATCGCAACTTTTGAAGATGTTTTTTCTTTAAGCGCCTTACAAATTTTTCCTGCAATCGTCATAGTTTGTGTGGATGCTGATGGTTGAGAACCATATACTATTACTGCAGTTAATAATGGAGCAATCTCATTAACTTTTGTAGCGGTTTCTTCCGGAGAAATGTTTTCTGCGTTTGCATCATTAATTACTACATCAATCCCATTATTCCTGAGATATGCTGCAATAACTGCTACCCAGAAAGGAGGTTCAATTGCAGAATATTCTTTTTCCAAATTTTGATAAATTTGTTTTCTGTCACCAGGGTTTACCAGAACAATATCCACTTTCTTAATCATTATTTTAGCTTAATAACTCTTTTATATTTTTTATAATATTTTCTTCATCTAACTTATTCAATTTGTGCAAATATTCTCTGGCCCCGAGATCGAAGACATATTTATCAGCCAGTCCCATAGTTTTAAGTCGTATATTTGAATTGTTGTTGTGTAATGTACATGAAATTATGCTATCTAACCCCCCTTTATTTACAAATGCTTCTTCAAGTGTAATGGCAGTTTGATATTTTTTTATTGTCTTCAGGAAAAAAAACTGATTAAAGGGTTTCAACATGAAAACATCTATCACTCCGATATTAATATTTTGTTTTGAAAGTTCTCTAGCAAGTTTAATTGCTTTTTGTGTCATGTATCCTGTTGTAACAAGACATACTTTTTCACCTTTACGTAATTCACAAAGTCCTTCTTTCCAGTTTATCTTTTTTTTATCGGAATATATATTTGCCAAAGGTTTACCATCTAATCTCAGATATTTTGGTTTTTTCACTTCTATTGAATAATCAAAAAACTTTTCAACAAGAACAGAATCGCTGGGTGAGAAAAACTCAATATTAGGCAGTGCTCTTATTATGCTTATATCTTCAAGAGAATGGTGAGTTGGACCGGATAAATCATAACTGATTCCTGCTCCGACACCAATTAAATTTATGTTCAAGGGTCTTAATTGAGTAAGTAAAGAAACGTTTATCTTTAACTGCTCATATGCTCGCATTGTCAAGAATGGTGCGAGAGCATAGACATAAACTACAAATTCCTCAAGTGCTAATCCAGTTGATATGTTTATAAGATTCTGTTCTGCGATGCCAACATTGAAAAATCTGTTTTTAAATGTCATTCGTAATTTGTCAAGCATTGGTGCTCCAAAATCAGCAGAAAGAAACAGAATATTTTTATCTGTACGCATACGTTTATAGATCTGTTCAATAAAAACCTCGCGCATAATCCTTATTTCAGATTTCATTTTAGCCTCTTAATTATTTCATCTATTTCTTCAGGCGAATAACTCCTGATATGACATAGTGGATCGTTTTCTATCCGCGGTATTCCTTTTCCTTTTATTGTGTCAGCTATCAGAATCTTTGGTTTACCAGATTCTATTGATTTAAGCACTGTTAGTGAATTGTATAACTGTTCAATATCATGGCCATTAACAGTTGTTACATCCCATCTAAATACCTTAAATTTTTCATCAAGTGGTTCCATGTTAATTATATTCTTGCAAAAACCAAGCATGCAGATTTTATTGTTATCAAGTATCGCAGTCAGGTTGTCAAGTTTGTATTCTCCTGCAAACATAATTGCTTCCCATACTGAACCTTCGTTTAGTTCACCATCGCCTAAAAGAACGAAGACTTTTTCAGTTCTTTTTTTCTTTTTAAGTGCAAGGGCAACGCCACAGGCAACCCCCAATCCGTGGCCAAGCGAACCATTTGTAGTTTCAAATCCTGGTATTATACAATCGGGTATTCCACCCAAAAAGGAATCTTTATAACAGACTCTTGATAATTCTTTCATATCAAAATAGCCTAAGTCAGCAAGTATGGGATAGAAAGAAATCCCGCCGTGGCCCTTACTGATGATAAACCGATCTCTTTTTTCCCAGTAAATATTGGATGGATTGAAATTGATAATTTTTCCATAATAAAGCACAACCAATATTTCAACACAGGATAACGATGAGGTAAGTCTTGTATCCCTTGCTATCCTATGTATATTCAAGGTTTCTTTTCTTACCCAAAAAGATTTTTCTTTTAAAAATTCAACTAAACCTTCCTTTCGCATAAGTATTATTTCCTTTTATTGATTTTTCTACTATAATCCTTCTCTTAAAATAACGGTATAAACGTCATCCTGCCTGACCGCTATTGGAATATTTTTAGTTATTTTTCTAAGGGGACCGTTTATATTTGTGAATAAATTTGTTTTTTTAATAGTTAATTTTCTGTAAAAAAGATTAAATAATCCAGTTAATCCAAAGATCTTTATAACTGTAAGATATTTCAACAAAATTTTTCTTATTATTTTTGGGAAAGTCATATATATTAGCCCATATTTATATCTATTTGCTTTTTTGTATTTTAAGATATTAAATATGCCGTGTTTTTTTATGTAAGCTGCGATTAACTCCAAAAAAATATAGTCCTTCCAGTAGGCAATTTCTTCTTTTTCATAATCGGTAAAATTTAAGTAGTGTTTTACATCATTTGCGTCTACATTATAAAGACCTTCAATATATTTCTCCTCTTCCTCCAATGATTGCCCAATAAATCCTATTCTACTTGCGTATTCATAACCTGGTGTGCCCGGAACTGCCTGAAACCAATTAGTAGATATTTCATATGGTATGTTTATGTCATCAGGTATAACAGTGGATAAATTTCGTATAGTTTCTTCTATTGTTTCTTCTGTCTCACCAGGTATTCCTATAAGAAGGCCGACTATATAAAAAATTTTATATTTGTTTAACAACTTAATATCGTCCAAATTTTGCTTTAAAGT
>JBFLWK010000014.1 GCA_040757695.1 Elusimicrobiota bacterium | reverse complement strand
CGAATATAAAATGTATTTTTTGTAAGCCTTTTGGCATTTGTCATAAGTGTATCATTTTTATACGGTTGTGTCAAGGGCATTTTATTATCGGTAAAATATAAATTTATAGCCGTTTTTCAGGTCGAAATTCTTTGCGAGTATAATGGACTGAAACATATAAAACATAAAAATGTCGTAATGGAACTGGAATAACAAAACTGGCAAAACTGCGCCAGCAAAAACTGAAACTGCTGAAACTGTGCCTGCTGAAACTGTGAAACTGGAAACTGGGAAGAAAACTGTGCCAGCCATAAAACTGAAAACTGTGAAAACTGTGAAAACTGTGAAAACTGAGAAAACTGTGCCAGACTTGAAATTTTCAATCTTTTTTTTAAGTAGGAAGTGGTACGTAGGAAAATCATTGCTGATTTATTTTTTTTCATATAAAATCGCACTACAAAGTGGAGAATAAAAAAGATTTACAGGATAAAGATAAAGTTAAAACCCGGTTAATCTTGTCAAAATTACAACAAAAAATATGCAGTTTGTCAAGAACTTTTTAGAATGGTTCATCTTCAACAAGTTTGCATAAAATATGGCCAACTGTGATATGGACTTCCTGGATTCGCGCGGTGTTTTTAGATGGGACTTTCAGAATTATATCGCAAACCCTCTTTAATTTACCACCATCAGCACCTGTAAAACCTACCACAACCGCACCATGTTTTTTTGCCTGTTTTGCTGCCTCAACGACATTTTTTGAATTGCCGCTTGTAGAAATGGCAATCACAACATCACTTTTTTGAACAGTTGATTCAATCTGTCTGGAAAAAATTTTGTCAAAACTGTAATCGTTAGCAACTGCGGTAAGAATAGATGTGTTTGTTGTAAGTGCGAGAGCATTAAGTGATTTTCTCTCTTTTTCAAACCGGCAGACAAGTTCTGTCGCAATGTGTTGCGCATCCGCTGCAGAACCACCATTACCAAAAATGACAACTTTATTTTTTCGGCGATAACAGTTGATTATCTCTTTAGCAATTTTGTAAATTACAGGCACAAGTGCTTTTGAATTTTGTTTTACAGCGATACTATCGTCAATAATTTGCAGGATTTTACTTTTCATTGTAAATCCTTTTATGGATGAAGTTGGTATATATTTCGCCTTTCTTAAAATACTCGTTTGAGATTGCAAGTTTATGAAATGGAATCGTTGTTTTAATACCTGCGATTTCAAATTCTGAAAGCGCACGATGCATTCTTGCGATTGCTTTCTGTCTGGTTTCGTCAATAACGAGTAATTTGGCAATCAAACTGTCATATACTGCTGGCACGGTATAGCCGGGATAGATATGTGTATCAAGCCGAATACCCGGTCCGCCTGGAAAAATAACCGTTTCAATTTTACCGGGGCTTGGGATGAAATCCTTTTCAGAATCTTCAGCATTTATTCGGCATTCAATCACATGCCCTTTTTGTTTTATATCGTCGTAATCATAGCCAAGTCGTTCACCTGCTGCAAGCCGTATCTGCTCTTTTACAAGGTCTATTCCGGAAACCAATTCAGTAACCGGATGTTCAACCTGTATACGAGTGTTCATTTCCATAAAATAAAAATTCTCTTTTTTATCTACCAGAAACTCAACAGTACCGGCAGTAAAATAATCAACCGCTTTAGCAGTAAGCCGAGCGTAATGTCCCATTTTTTTCCGTAATTTTTCAGAAATTAAAGATGGTGATTCTTCTATCAGTTTCTGATGTCTTCTCTGGATTGAGCAATCCCGCTCCGGAAAAGAAACAACATCGCCTTTTATATCGCCAAGTATTTGAAATTCAATATGTTTAGGTTCGTCTAAGTATTTTTCAAGATAGACATCGCTATTCCCGAATGATGACTTGGCTTCCTGCTGTGCTGTAAGTATCGCATTCTTGAGTGCATCTTCTGACGGTACAATCCGCATACCTTTTCCGCCACCACCTGCAGATGCTTTTACAATCAATGGATACCCAATTTTTTTGGCAATCTTAAAAAGTTTCGGATGTTCAGCTGTTATACATTCATCAGTTCCTGGAATTACTGGTATCCCTGCTTTTTTCATTGTATGTTTTGATGCCATTTTATCACCCATTAATTGTATAGTCGTTTTTGATGGACCAATAAATTTTATATTGCAGGATTCACAAACATCGGCGAAATAGGTGTTTTCTGATAAAAAACCATACCCGGGATGAATCGCGTCCGCACCTGTTATTTCAGCAGCAGAAATGATACTTGCGATATTTAGATAACTGTCAGACGGCGAGGCGGGTCCGATACAAACGGTTTCATCTGCAAGTTTTACAGGAAGCGATTCGGCATCAATATCGGAATGAACTGCAACAGTTCGTATTCCCATCTCGTGACAGGCACGAATAATCCTTACTGCTATTTCACCACGATTGGCTATCAGAATTTTGTTAAACATAATTTATACGCTGATGACAGCTGATTACAACACTGATTGCCGCTGATTTTCATCAGCGGACATCTGCGATTTATCTGTGGTAATCTGCGGCTCTATTTCAAAAAGTGGTTGCCCGTATTCCACAGGAGTATTATCCTGCACTAAAACTTTTACAATTTTGCCTTCAGCAGTTGATGTTATTTCTTTCATTACTTTCATCGCCTCAACAATACCAACTTTCTGCCCGACAGTTACAAAATCACCTTCTTCAGCAAGCGGTTTCCCGCCTGGTGTTGGCGAACGGTAAAATGTACCTACCATTGTTGATTTTATAATGCTGGTCTTTAACGCAGATGATTGAACAGGTTCACTGCCGCTTTTTTGTAGAACATCTTGTGGCTCTGGAGTGGCTTTTTTTGAAACGACTAATGAATCTAATTCAACAGGCTTCCTGCGAAAGCCAGATTTTTCACCATCTTTTTCTATCCAGATTTCTTCAATATCGGTATCTTTGATTGCATCTAAAACTGATTTTATTTTTTTAATGTCCATTTAACACAACGCGGATGGACGCAGATTCTTGAAACCTCACAGATTAACGCTGATAAATCTGCGTCCATCTGCGTTTTTATCTGCGGTTATCTGCGTTCATTTTGAAACACGTTCTACATATTCTCCTGTCCGAGTATCTATTTTTACAATATCGCCTTCCTTTATAAAAAGAGGCACCTGAACTTCAATCTCCGTCTCAAGTATTGCTGGTTTAACCAGGTTTGAAACGGAATCACCGCGTATACCCGGCACGGTTGAAACAACCTTTAATTCTATCGTTACTGGCAAGTCCATATTAAGAAATTTATCGTCAACATAAAGCGCTTCCACTTCTATATCAGGTTTCAGATATTTTATTATATCGCCGAGTTTTTCTTTTGGTATTGTGATTTGTTCGTAGTTTTCCATATCCATAAAAGTATAATCGTCACCGGCAGAATACAGAAATTGTTTCTTTTTTCGTGTAAGTGTTATCTCTTCAAATTTGGCGCCTGATTTAAAAGTTGTTTCTGTAATCGCACCTGTTTCAAGATTTTTTAGTTTTACACGCATTACCGCACCACCTTTGCCAGGTTTGTGATGCTGAAACCATATCACCTGACAGGGCGAATTATCAACTTTAATTGTTAATCCGTTTTTGAAATCAGAAGTTGAAATCATTTTGTTTATCTATAAACATCTTTTCTGTGTGCTACCTTTGTAACTTCAACTATTTTGTTAATATCATCAATCGTGTAAATAATTCTATAATCACCCGAACGTACTCTGTAGATATTTGATTTTAACTTTTTGTAATTAAATGGTCTGGGATTATTTTGCAACGAAAATATATGCGGTACAATTTGTTCATAGATTTTCAATGAATACTTATTCAGTTCTTTTTCTGCAGATGGTTTAATCGTTATCCGATAACTCATCTTTTTTTCATTCTTTCGTTATGATATTCACGAAAAGAACGAGTTGGTTCAAATTGCCTCAAAGCAACATCGCGAAGATCTTCTAAATCTTCCAGTAATTCTTGATAATCTTTTAAGTTCAAAATGACCTCTTTTCTTTTGCCCTTTTCATCAACAATAAATTTTGGTTTAGGAATAACTGCTATGCCCATTTTTACCCTCCAAATTTTATTTCGTTAAAACCTCACAACCAACTTTTGTTACTAAAACTGTATTTTCTATCCGAATACCGAATTTGTTCGGAATATAAATACCAGGCTCTACCGTCACAACCATTCCTGCTTTCAATATCGCTTCAGACTTTGCAGAAATTACCGGCTTTTCATGAACATCAATCCCTACACCGTGACCTGCTCCGTGAATAAAAAATTTTTTGTAACCCTCTTTTGCTATAAAATCTCGCGCTGTAAAATCAACTTTTTTGCACAATACTCCATCTCTAATAATACCGATTGCTTTCTGCTGTGCTTCTTTTACAATACTAAAAACTTTTTGTTGCTGTTTATTAATTTTACCTAAAAAAAACATTCTTGTCAAGTCAGAATTGTATCCGTCATAAACACAGCCTAAATCAACAAGTATAACATCGTCCTTTTGGAATTTTCTGTTTGTCGATTTATGATGAGGATTGGCAGAGTTTTTACTTGATGCAACAATTATATCAAATGCGGATTTTTCAGCCCCCAATCGCCTTAAAAAATATTCTAATTTGTCTTTCAGTCCTTTTTCTGTTAATCCTACTTTAATTTTCTTTTCAGCAAATCTCATTGCTTTTTGAGAAATTTTACACGCAGTTTTTATTTTTGAGAGTTCACTTTTATCTTTTACAACCCGCATCTTTTCAATAAAATCAGAGCAATCTTTTAATTTGATTTTTGCTTTTTTTAGTTTGCAAACTTGTTTATACGAAAGTGAATTTTCAAATCCGATTTTTTTGTCTTTATATCGGTTAAAGAAATCTTCTTTTGTAATTTCAACGGGACAACCGGCATTTTTTTTTGCTGACTGATATATAAGCTCCGGAACGATAAGTGTCGCATTTTTTCGTGTAACAAAAACAAACGAATTCTCAGCATCAAACCCTGTTAGATAAAAAATATTTGATGGCTCAAACGAAACAAACCCGTCCAGTTTTTCCGTTGCGATTTTTTTTTGCAGTTTTTTTATCTTCAAATTCATTTATTACTCTACTGCGGTTGTCCGATAACTCTTGACTCTTGGAACTACCATACGACAGGTTGTCCCCCCACACTCTTTTAGACGGTAATATATACCAATTGGTATATAACATTTGTTATATCTTTTATTTCTGTTCGGTAAGAACCTTTTTGATTATATCAATCGGTACATCGTCTTTTATGATGGTTTTTCCGGGACGGCCATTCGGTAACACAAAACGAACTTTGCCGTCTTGCACTTTTTTATCAAAAGATAATTTCTCAATAACTTTTTCAACTTCTAAACTATGTTTTACTGGTAGACCAGTGCGTATTAAAATCCGTTCAACTCTTCTCGCCCACATTTCATCAAACAATTTTAATTCCAATGCAATCTTTGTCGCACAAACCATACCAATTGCAACCGCTTCACCGTGCAGATATGTCTTGTAATTCGTCGCCGATTCAATAGCATGACCGATGGTATGCCCGAAATTCAATATCGCTCTTAGTCCTGCTTCCTTTTCATCCAGTTCAACCACCCACTTTTTTATCTGACAACTTCGCCATACAACATATTCAACCCGCTCGTAATTCAACGATTTTATTTTCATCAAATCCCGTTCAAGCACAGAAAAGTATTTTTTATCACGGATAATGCCGTATTTTATTGCTTCTGCAAGACCGGCATCGAACTCTCTTTCCGGTAAAGTTTTTAATGTTGAAATATCAGTATAAACAAGTGCCGGCTGATAGAATGCACCTATCATATTTTTGGATTTTGGATGATTCACGCCGACCTTGCCACCGACGGAAGAATCTACCTGTGAAAGAAGTGTTGTAGGCACCTGAACAAACGGTATCCCTCGCATATAAGTTGCAGCAACAAAACCTGCAATATCGCCAACAACACCGCCACCTAAAGCAACAATCACAGAATTTCGTTCAAGTTTGTTGTCTATACAAACCTGATAAAGGTCATTAACCGTTTCAAGTGTTTTGTATTTTTCACCATCTGGGATTTTTGTGATACTCGGCTCAAAACCTGCCCGTGTTAAACTATCAAGCACCATATCGCCATATAATTTACCAACGGTAGTGTTTGTGATAACAAGCACTTTACCGAAAAAATTTTTAGCCTTCAAGGCATCACCAATATGGGTTAAAGAGACGCCTATGTGAATGGAATAAGTCCTGTCACCAAGTTTTACTTCAACGATTTTCATAAATCGCAAATTTCAAACGAATTTTATCACGAAATATCGCGAATAAAAAATTGCAGTTATTTGTATACTATTCGTGATTTAATTCGTGTGCCTTTATTCGTGCTATAATTTTTTTAACAGCTTCTTTTGGAGTTGTTTTTGTTGTATCAACAGAAAAATCACATTTTTTGTAATAAGGTTTTCTAATTTCTAAAAGTTTTTTAATTTCTAATTTTCTGTCCACAACATTGAGAAGCGGCCTGTCGGAATTCTTTGATACTCGTTCTAAAATCTTTTCTACTGATGTTTTTAGATTGATGATTTTTCCGTTTTTTTTCAATGCATCAATATTTTCCTGCCTCAAAACGATTCCGCCACCTGTCGCAATTACATAATTGTCATATTCGCTGACTTCTTTTGCAACTGCTGTTTCAACATTTCTGAAATATTTTTCACCTTTTTTGGCAAAAATATCCGGGATTTTCATTCCAACTTTTTCTTCTATCAAATCGTCTGTATCAACAAATTCCATTTTAAGTACCTTGGCGATTGCATGCCCCACTGTACTTTTTCCCGTCGCCATAAAACCAGTTAAAACTATATTCATAAATTTTATTTTACTAAAATTAACTTGAATTGTCAATGAATTTTATGTAAAATATATGTTATGATTAAAGCATTTCTGACGGATTTGGATAATACGCTGGTTGATTTTATGCGAATGAAACGCTCTGCGGTAGAGATGGCGTGTAATTATATGATAAATGTCGGGTTGGATATTCCTTTGCAGGAAATATACGATGAAATTTTCAATGTCTACTGGGCAACACATATAGAAAGTCAGTCGGCAATAGAGCAGTCACTTATAAATAAAATCGGTAAGGTTGACAAAAAAATTCTTTCTGCTGGAATCATCGGCTATCAGCGTGGTCGTGATATGGCAACCTATACATATCCGCATGTTGAAATTACACTTAAAGAACTTTTGCGACTCGGTTTGAAACTCGGCGTGATTTCTGATGCGCCTGGTGAGCAGGCATATAATCGGCTTGCACGATTGCATCTTACTCCGTGGCTTGATTTGATAGTTTCGTTTGACGATACAGGGGAAAGAAAACCGTCAACAAAACCGTTTTTATACGCGCTTGAAAAATTACAGATGCAGCCGAATGAAGTAATGTATTGTGGTGACTGGCCTGAACGGGATATTCCGGGCGCAAAAGCCGTCGGACTGGTTACTGTTTTTGCGAGATGGGGTGAGCATCCTGATGCACCGCTGACGGGTGCTGATTACGATTTGAAAGATATGTATGAAATCGTAGATGTGGTCAAAAAACTAAACGGGTTGAAGTAAACAAGTTTTATCGTCTGAAAACTATAACAAATGCTCTAATTTTTTTACGGATGGATTTGGTTTTTGAACCTGCCCTGGTATTTTGCTTTACCGGTTGTTTCCTGTATGACTAACTGGCAGATTTTTGTCCCCGGATAAATCGCAAGTGGAATAGAACCCATGTTTGAAATTTCTAAAACCTGTTTATTATTGATACCTGGTTGAATCAGCCCGGCAGTTACATGAACCATAAGCCCGAGCCGTGCATAACGCGACCTGCCTTCAAGCCACGCACACAGATTCTCACCAAGTTTTATCTTTTCTCTTGTTATCCCGTGAACAACTTCACCAGGTCTGATTACAAAACACTTTTTTACTTTTACAAGCCGTGTAATTTTTTCATAATCGCTATTTTCGGTTACATGATAGATATTTCTTATTTTCTTAAAAACTCTGATTTCATCGCCAAGATATAAATCAATTGATGCGGGACCAACCTGCTTTTCTGAAAACGGTTCAATCTCAATGTTACCATTTTGAATCTCTTTTAGAATTTCATCTCTGGTTAAAATTCCCATCAATACCTCTTATTTAATTTGTATTTATTATACAAAAAAATACTTGACAAATCAATAAAATATTTGTAAAATAACAAAAATTTTATACAGGAGGATTTTTGTTATGAAGAAGTTACCGCCTGAAAAGGTATCGCAGGAACAGATAGTTTTTAAGGTAGAGGAATTGGAACCACTCTTATCGCCGGATCCGATGGTCATTCCGTCGTTTGAACCTGCTGCAATAAAAGTGAAAACAGGTGAGACGATGTTAATCAGACCGCTGAAAAAAGAGGAATCACCATTGCTGTTAAATTATCTGAAAAAGATTATAGAGGTTGACCATGATTTTTATGATATTGTTGGTGCGCGGGTTTATGCTGAAATTCTTGGCTGGGTAAGAAACCGTTTAAAAGACCCGTATCAACTTGTTGGACTTATTGATGGACATCTTGTCGGTTTCTGTAATGGTCGGATTATGAACGAGGATATAAATATCTCGCTTCATTCTATGGCTTTCAGACGGGGCTTACGAGCAGGCGCAATCATGTATTATGCAAAATGCGAGTACTGTTTTGAGACGCTCAATCAGAAAGAGTTCTGGGCTACATATGAAAGTTACAACGGCTTGAAAAGATGGGGTATCGGGATGGCACAGCCGTCATATCCATGGCCGGATGTTCAGCATGAACTTGGTGGCGCAAAGGTTTATTATGTAACCAAAAAATACTGGGATACAACAGTAAAAAGATACTTACAGGAGATGATACAATCAAAATTTGAACGACCTATTTCAGAAGAATTATTGAATAAAAACGAAAACATAATAGTTCCTGAAAAACTGGAAGAAGACTGAAAAACCTGTTTTATCTACGCACCCGCCTGAAAATTACTGCATCTAAATAAATGAAATCAGACGATAAAATCCTTGTTGAGAAATCAAAAAGAGGCGATACCCGCGCTTTTGAGCAGTTAATAAAAAAGCACGAACTAAAAATTTACAATTTGCTTTTGAATCTGACAGGCAACAGGTCATCGGCAGATGATTTTTTGCAGGAAACATTTCTAACTGCATGGAAAAAGTTAAAAGGTTTCAAAGGAACTTCGGAATTTTCAACCTGGCTTTACAGGATTGCGTTGAATCTGGTTTTGATGAAAAAACGGAAAAAAAAGGTGATACATACCGTCTCTATGGATACTCCAATTACTACACCAAAAGGTACAGCGAAGCGAGAATTTGCAGACGATTGGTCAAAAAACCCACTGGCAACATTAGAAAATATAGAGCTAAAAAACCGACTTAACGAAGCGATTGGATTACTACCTGAAAAATACAAAACAGTTCTGATTTTAAGAGATATTGAAGGCATGTCTAATGACGAGCTACAAAGGACATTAAAAATTTCGTTGCCATCAATAAAATCACGACTGCATAGAGCACGCTTGTTTTTAAGAGATAAACTTTCAAGATATTTTAGAGAACATTAATGGAACACGAAAAATTTTTCCAATTATTATCCGATTTTATAGACGATGAATTAGATACTGATTTGCTTGATGATTTTGAACGGGAACTTGAAGATGATTTCTGCCGCTGTTATTTCAACACTTTTAAGAAAACAGTAGATTTATGCCATCAGATTGGACTCCATGAAGTTCCTAAAAATTTACATTATAATATTATACGAACAATAGAAGATACTCCACAAAAAGGAGAAACGCGAATAAGAAAAATGCATCAAAACAAGCAGGCGGTGATGAATATGACTGACATCATAAAATTTGAACCATTCAGGGAACTTTTGGATATTCGTGATGCGTTTGACAGATTTTTTGGTAAGAGTTTATCGCAGAAAGGGCTTGATACTACAAAAGATTTCGGGTTTACGCCCAAGATAGAGATTGACGAGAAAAAGGATGCTGTCGTAGTAAAGGTTGAAGTTCCAGGTATTGAGAAAAAAGATATAAAAGTTAAATTTGAACAGGGTAATCTGACACTGACGGGTGAAAGCAAAAAAGAAGAAGAAAAAAAAGAAAAGGGATATTACTACTCGGAAAGAAGATACGGCAATTTCTACCGCTCAATATCGCTACCAGCGGCTGTTGACGAAAAAAACATAAAAGCAAAATACAAAGACGGCATTCTTAATATAACACTGCCAAAAACCAGACAGGCAAAAGTGAAAATAAAAGAAATTGAGATAGAATGAACCGAAAGTTTCCGTATAAAAAAAGCCCTCCGATATGAAAATTGGGGGCTTTTTGCTTTATCCGAATTTTTTTATTTTCTTTTTTCTTCTAAAATTTTTACCGCCTCAATTGCAATTTTGATTGCTTCTTCAATACCAACTTTTTTGACTATCGGCTCGTCGGAATATGTTAACCCAATAATCGCAAGCACTTCGCCTGCATAAACCTTTTTTATAGAAGATACGACAAAAAGCGCGGCGGACTCCATTGATGTCGCAATCACATTTGAACGATACCATGCAGTCCACATTTTTTCATTGTGGTCGGACAGCGGTAAGTCTTTCGCATTTTCTGTATAAAATGCATCTTTACAGTGTGTAATTCCAGGATGTGCTTTTATTTTTAATTTTTTTGATGCTTCAATAAGTGCAGCAGTGACATCAAAATTAGCAACCGCAGGATACGAAAGTGGAACATACTGGCGGGTAGTACCTTCTTCCCGTACTGCCGCAGTTGAAATGACGACATCGCCAAGTCCAACCTCTTTTTGAAGCGAGCCAGCGGTGCCTATTCTTATGAAAGTATCCGCGCCGATTTTTATCAGTTCCTCAACTGCAATTGCGGTTGACGGACACCCGATTCCAGTAGAAGTCGTTGATATTTTTATTTTTTTACCATCATAACCTGTAATATGTCCTGTGAATGTTCTGTATTCTCTATTGAATGCCATTTCATTCGCATCGTCAAAAAATTTCGCTATCAGAGGCGTTCGTCCCGGGTCGCCCGGCAGCAAAACATATCTTCCTACATCACCTTTCCCCAACGCTATGTGATACTGTTTGCCGTTCTCCATAAAATTTCCTCCGTCTGAAAAGTATAACAAATGATATACTTTCTCGCCGCTTAAGTTTTCTCAAATGCCACAATTCTGCAGATTGACGATTCTCCGCCAACGAACCGCCATGGGAAACAGCCGACGGTGGTTCTTTTATTTTTAAACTTATCTATTTCTCCACCCAGATTTTCGGCATGAATTATATCCAAAGGAAACAGAACAATATGCATTAATTGATAGTGGTCAGATGGAAAAATATCGTCAATTGATTTCTTAAATTTTTTCTGAAAGTATGCTTCGCATTCCTTCGCCTGTTTCGGCATCCATTCTCTGATTTTCGTATTCATCGGGTGGTCGGCGCTTCCGCAGTCAACGCCGAGCCATTTCAATTTTTTCTTTTTGCACCATTCTGCAAATTCCATCGTCGGTCCCGGATGTTTCACCATATAGCGAACCTCGTCCGCTTCGGGCTGGTCCCAAGCATATCTGTGATAACCCGTATTGATAATTAAAATATCTCGCTCTTTTACTTCAACCCGTTTTTCAATATCTTTTGATGTGTAAATCCCGTAGTCCTCTGCAATATCGGATAAATCCACAACTGCTGCCTCACCATAAAGTTCTTCAAGCGGAATTGAGGCAATATCTCTTCCGTGTGTACAGAAATGAAGTGAGCCGTCAAGATGTGTGCCTACATGGTTGCTGGTTGTAATAATTTGTCCATTTGCGCCATTTGGTGCAAGCCGCTTGAAAAATTTAATTTGCAACGGCTCGTAAGTCGGCCATGCAGGTGTTAAATGTGACAGCGGCTGTGTCAAATCATAAAGTTTCATACCCCCCCCCAATTAACGGCAAATTCTAAATTCCAAATTCCAAAATTCCAAACCCGCATTGGAATTTTGGCTATTTCTTTTGACTGGATTTACAGGATTTTAATTCTTTTATCCTGTAAATCCTGTCGGTATTTTCAGTGTTCTCCGTATCTCTGTGGTGGCAATAATTTTTCCTTTTCTTATTACATAAAGGCGGTCGGCTTGTGTTCTGAACATTTCCGGGATTGTCTTTGCATCAACGATATTCAAGTTTGCGGTTTTGCTAACAGCAATCCCGTAATCTTTCAGCCGCAAAATTTTTGCAGCGTTTTCTGTTATCATTTTGTAAAGATAATTTACTTGTTCCACCTGTGTGAATTGCGCAGCGTGTGCTGTAACCAATCCGCATTCAAGCATATCGCCATGTCCCCAAGTAGGATAGAACGTATCCTTGACGCAGTCCTGTCCGTAAGAAACATTAACACCTGCAGTAATCAGTTCGTTTATACGCGTTGTCCCCCGACGGATTGGCTGTTTATCAAGCCGACCTTCTATCATCAAATTTGTGACTGGATTTGTTATCATATTGATACCTGCTTTTTTTACCCAGTCAATAACTTTCACAGCGTAATAATCGTTATAAGCTGCGAGCGCACAAGTATGTCCGGCAGTCACCCGAGCTTGATATTTTTCTTTGATTGTTTTCCAACAAAGATATTGGAGACACCGTGAATTCGGGTCATCTGTTTCATCAATATGCATATCAATATCACAATTAAATTTTTTTGCAATCTCAAAACAGATATCTATATGCCTTCTACCATCTTCGTCAGTCATTTCGTTATGTGGCATCCCACCGACGACATCTGCACCTGATTCCATCGCCTGATACATAAGTTCTTCAGTGCCTTCATCCTGCAAAATTCCTTCCTGTGGGAATGCAACAATTTCTAAATCAACAATGCCTCTATATTTTTCACGAGTTGCAAGAAGCCCTTTCAATGGCATTAACTTACCAATAGTATCAACATCAACATGTGTTCTTATAATAGTTGAGCCGTGCAGAATATGCCAGTCAATAACTTTACTTGCTCTCTCAACAATATCATTCACTGTATATCTTTTCTTTCTTGCCCAAGTAAGTTCTATTGATTCCTTAAGTGTGCCTGTAATATTTTTAGGAATAGAATCGCTAATAAGACATTTATCCAGATGAATATGTGAGTCAATAAAAGTAGGTGTGACAAGATTTCTCTTTGCATCAATGATTTGGACATCGGACTTTGGACATCGGACTTCGGACTTGATTTCTACAATTTTACCTTTCTTAATTCCAATATCAACAATTTTTCCATTTTCCAACTTTGCATTTTTGATAATAATATCCATTTTTACTCCCTGTAACAGTTCAGTTTTGCTGAAAACGCATAAATTTAACCACGAAAGCGCGAAATCACGAAATAATTTTTTTCAGTGTTTCTGTGGTAAAACTTACCTATTACCGCTCCCTTGGACCTTTCACCTTTAACCTTTTACCTGCCTTTCTGGTGGAGGTGGCGGGAATCGAACCCGCGTCCGAAGATAACGCCTAACGGCTTCTACAAGCATAGTCAGTGTTTTGTTCTCGCTGCCAAAAACTTCCACTGACAAAATATCTGACAGCCAGTCGTTTAAGGTTTCGCTTTCGGTACAACGACAATGCCGAAAACTATTCTGCTTTTATAACACCTCACCCCAACCTCACAGAAAAAGGTTAGGCAGGCGGCTTACGCAATTATGCGTAGGCAACTACCGGTGTATAAACGGCAGTTATTTTTGTATGACCGATTTTTTACGCAGCCTTTCGGTCAACTGCGGCCTGCCGCTACATCAGTCAAATATCCCCGTCGAGCCCTGTTCACCCCCAATTTTAGCCAATTAGTTATTAGCGAATTAGTAAAATGCTTTCGCCATTTCTAATTCTCTAATTCTCTAATTCTCTTTTTTATTTCCCTTTCTTTAATTACTGCTCGTTTATCCCAAAGTTTTTTGCCTTTTGCAACAGATATTTCAACTTTGACCAGCCCGTTTCTGAAATAGACCTCAGTTGGAATAATTGCAAACCCTTTGATAGCGATTTTTTCTTGCAGTTTCTTTATTTCTCGTCGGTGTAGTAATAATTTTCTGGGTCTTAATGGGTTGTATTTTTTGTCTGAAAGTTGTTTATAAGGCAATATATTTATATTATACAAAAAAAATTCGCCTTTTTCAATGTTGATATAGCCATTTTTAATATCAATATGTCCTGCCCGGATTGATTTCACTTCGCTACCTAAAAGTGAAATACCCGCTTCATATTTTTCAAGCAGTTCGTAATTAAAATATGCTTTTCTGTTGGTTGCAATGATTTTTTTGTTCATTATATTAATTTTACCAAATTCTGAATAATTTTTCAATTGACTATTTATGAATTTTATAGTAAAATATTTTTGGTTTTAGTTACTAATCACTAATAACTATTCACTTATCACTGTTTTTCCGGGCGCGTGGCGGAACTGGCAGACGCGCAGCGCTCAGGACGCTGTGGATAACACCGTGGAGGTTCAAATCCTCTCGCGCCCAGTAAAGGCAGAGAATAGAGAACAGAAATTAAAGATTAGGTGATTGGAAGATTGGAATGCACCTAACCCTAATTTCCTAATCTCTCAATCTCTTAATCTCTGGTTCAATCATGTCCATTCTTGTTGTAGGTTCGGTTGCGCTTGATTCGGTAAAAACGCCGTTCGGTAAAAAGCGAGATATACTCGGTGGTTCTGCGACTTATTTTTCCTATTCGGCAAGTTTTTTTACTGATGTCAGGATTGTTGCTGTTGTTGGCTCTGATTTCCCAGAGGAGTATCTGGAACTTTTTAAGAAACGAAATATAAATCTTGATGGACTTCAAATTACAGATGGTAAAACATTCAGATGGAGTGGTTTTTACGAGTATGATATGAATGAGGCAAAAACAGTTTCAACCTGCCTCAATGTATTTGAAACATTCAAGCCTGAAATCCCTGATTCTTACAAAAATACCGATTATGTTTTTCTTGCTAATATAGACCCTGATTTACAGATGGATGTTTTATCGCAAATAAAAAAACCAAAATTTGTTGCGGCGGATTCTATGAACCTCTGGATAAAACTAAAAAAACAATCGTTATTAAACCTACTATCAAAAATTGATATTTTTGTAATCAATGATGGTGAGGCACGACTTCTTACAGAACAACCATCACTGATAAAAGCAGGCAGGATTATTCTTGACTATGGACCAAAGTATGTTGTAATAAAAAAGGGTGAGCATGGTTCTCTTTTGTTTTCTAAACAAAATTTTTTTTCTGCGCCTGCATATCCACTTGAAGAGGTTTTTGACCCGACGGGTGCAGGCGATACTTTTGCAGGCGGTTTTTTTGGCTGGCTGGCAAAATTAAATAAAAAACCTACCGAGTATGATTTAAGATGCGCGGTAATTTATGGCAGTGTTATGGCATCTTTTAATGTAGAAGATTTTTCGTTAGAAAGAATGAAACGATTAAAACCTGCTGAAATCCAATCCCGTTACAAAAAATTCAAACAAATCACACACTTCAGATAAATCTGGGGATTTTTACGGTGAATGTAGAACCTACACCAACTTTGGAATTAACATTTATGCTGCCATTATGGGCTTCTACAATTCGTTTGGCGAGTGGCAATCCGAGACCTGCGCCGGCAACCTGACCCGTAAATGATTCTTCTATCTGATAGAATTTATCAAAAATTTTTTCCTGTTCAGCAAGTGGTATACCAACACTATTATCTTCAATACTTATAGCAACCGCATCGGTTTGCAACTCGCCGGATATTTTCACAATTTTTTCAGCACCTTCACTATCCCCTACTTTATTAAATTTTACAGCATTTTCTAAAATGCAACCGAGCGCTTCTTTCATTTTGTCTGTATCAACAAATACCTCGCCAAGTTCTGATAAACTAACAACCTCAATTTTAGCATCTTTCATTTTTTCTTTCATTATACCGAGTGTTTCAGCAACAAGTTGTTCAACTGAAATTTTCTTTCTGTCAAGTTCAAGTGCTTCGGTTTCTATTACTGTATATCTCAGCAAATCCGTAACCAGCCCGACCAGACGGTTACTCTGGCTTTTCATCGCTTCAAGCGCTTTTTTAATTGACGGCTTCAAGATGAGTGAATCCTCCGCTAACAACATTGGCAGATAACCGCTGATTGTTACAAGTGGTGTTTTAAGTTTATGTGAGATAAGCGATAAGAATGTCCGTTTTACGAATTCTTCTTTTTTCTCGTCTGTAATATCCCTGATTACAAAAATATAGCCAGTAGTTTCAGCGCGGTCGTTAACGATTTTTGTGGCTACACAGTTAAGGAATATTTGTTTTCTTGTTTTTTTTGTAATTTCAAAAACTTTTATTCTTTCATCAAACTGTAAGAAACCAGCCGGGATACTGAATTCAGATTCTGTCATTACTTTTTCAAACAAACTGCCGTTAATATCTTTTTTATCTATTAATTTACAGGCAGCCATATTTGATTGAGTTATCACACCTTCTCTGTCGGTTACAAAAACTGCTTCGGTCATACCATCAAACGCAGCTGCAATTTTTTCTCGTTCTTGAGTTAATTTTGTAAAAAGCCGCGCGTTTTCTAATGCAACTGCTGTCTGGTTTGCAAACGCTTCTAAGACCGGCAGGTCATCGTCTGTAAAAAACGCTTTACCAATCGGATTTATACCTTCAATTACACCTAAAACCCTGCCCTTGTACCGCATCGGCACACATATAATTGATTTTGTCACAAACCCGGAAGTATCGTCAGACCGTCGGGTCCATCGCGGGTCTTTTGTTACATCCTCAACTATTACAGACCTGTTGTAGGCAGCACACCAGCCGGCGACTCCTTCGCCAGGTTTCAGCCGAATCCGTTTTATCTCATCTGCCTTCTCACCAATTGCAACATCAAAATAAAGTTCGCCTGTCTGTTCGTCAATCAACAGAAGCGAGGATGCTTCTGCATTAACAACCCTACTGGCAAGTTCTAATATAATGGTAAGCAGTTTTTTTATATCAAGCGTAGAGTTAAGAATCCTGTTAGCATCTAATAAAAGCAGAAATTTGTCATTCATTTGATTTTTTTGGGGAAGATGGCGGTACAACAATCCCGCCGGAAATTATCAGTTTCATTGCATCATCAACCGACATTTTGAGTGGAATAATATCCGATTTTGGTACTAGCAAGAAATATCCTGTTGTCGGATTAGGTGTAGACGGTATAAATACATTGATTACTTCTTCTTTTGTCAATTCCTGAATTTCGCCCATCGCTTCTGCAGTAATAAACGCAACAGAATATATCCCCTTCCGCGGATATTCTATCAGGACAACTCTTTGAAAGGTTGTTGTACCTACAAAAAAAACCTTTGTAAGTTTTTTTATTGCGTCATAGAGTCCGCGTGCCATCGGTATTTTTAAAAGAATAGATTCAATTTGATGAAATAATTTCTTGCCGATAAAATTGGATGCAATAAGCCCGATTAACCATATCAAAAAAAGTGTAACAATAGCGCTTATAAAAGTTATTGCAAAGTATGGGATTTTAAGTGGAACAAATGTTTCAAAAATATTTGTGAATACTGGTGTAAAAAATCTGCCCACAATCTTGAATACAAGCCAGATGATGTAAAGCGTAAGAAAAAACGGCAGGATAATAACGAGCCCTGTTAAGAAGTATTTTTTCATACAGTATTATTATACTAAATTTCTTAGAAAAAACAAGTGGGGGGATGGGGGGGGCTTAAACTATTCTTTTTTATTTTTTGGTAGAGCACTTATATTAGCAAGATTTCGGCGGGCAAGTTCAAAATTAGGGTCAATTGCGAGTGCTTTCTGATAACATTTTTTTGCGTCGTCAATCCGGTTCAGTTTCATACTGACATAGCCGAGATTATTCCATATATCTTTGTTAGATGGACTGAGTATGGTTGCCCGACGGTAAAGATTCCTTGCTGGCTCATATTTTTCTGAAAACAGATAGACATTCCCGAGCCCCATTATTGCATCTAACGAAAACGGATTGATAAAAACTGCTCGTTGATAATTTACAAGCGCACCGTCTTCACCGTCAAACTCTTTTCGTTGTGCAAGGATAGTTGCTTTATTAAAATAAATCTCATCATATCCGGGATTGGCTGCCAGTGCTTCGTTATACGCCCAGAGCGCTTTTTTTTGGTATTCTTCCGCCTGCGAAATTGCATTCAGGTGTCTGAACTGCGCAGCCATTCTCGCATATGCATTCCCGAGTTCGTAGTTGTTGTTAACTTCAAGCCGATGAAGTTGGTGTGCTTTTTCTAAATATGGTATTGCCTGCTCTATCGGTGTATTTTGTTTCTTAGCGAGTTTAAAGCCGGTAAAATAATTTTTTTCAGCAAAAAATGTTCTGATATACAGGCGGATAAGCAAAATTGAGAGCACGATTAAAATTAAAGAAACTATTTTGGAAAGTAAGCTATGGTTGATTATTTTTTTTTCAGATGTGCCGCCGCCACCAAGCCCTGCTAAAATTCCTAAATTCATCCAAAAGAAAAAGCCGGGTATTATAAAGTATAAAGTTACATTCACTATATTATCAACGAGCATTCCAATCACACCTGCAAAAATACCAATCGCAATTATCTTCTGGAATTCGTTCTTTAGATTGTTAATCTGATACAGTCCGAATTTTACAATACAATAAATAAGCCATAAAAACATCCCCAGCCCGACGATTCCTATCTGTGAAAGATTCTCTAAAAAAACATTATGGGCATTATTAGCATGGGTTCGCTGTGTTAACTTCGGATGGATTAAATATCGTTGCTGATAAAACGGGAACAGCATCTCAAACAATCCCCAGCCACTTCCTAATACAGGATTCCGTTTTGAGATATCCCAGGCAGAAAGCCATATCAGAACCCGCTGATAGACCGCAGGACCCGCTTTCTCTACACTGAATATACTGGATGCGCGGTCAAACGCATAAAAACCAAAGGGTTTTGTCTCGATCTGCCATCTGGACGGTATTAACAAAACCAGAAATATACTTATACCAGCGCACAGTAACCATTTTTTATATTTGATAATTTTTTGCTTAAACACACCTGCAACAAAAATGAATGCTACAAAAAGTCCAAGCCATGAAGATCTCGCCATTGTTGTAATAAGCGCTAAAATCATTAATACAGATAACGCTATATATAAAAATCTGGAATAATTTGATTTTGCCTGAATAAACGAAACAACTGAAAGCGGGACCATTATAACCAAAAAACTGGATATAAAAACGGGATTGCCGAAAGTAGAGACACACCGTTTCATACTATACGGGTTAATTGTCTGCTGCCAGATTGGCTCAAGGTCAAAATACTGCAAAATCGCATAAACACTTGCAAGAAACGAGACAACAAAAGAAAGAAATAAAACTTTTCTTATTGACTTTTCATCTCTGATAAAATTAACCGCAACATAATACACAAGAACGCAGTTAATTAAAATATACAGATTATTCCTTAGACCTTCTGACCATGTAGCGGTTGTGAACCCGGGTATTTTCCCGAAACCTGCAACATCAGCACTGCACAATAGTGCCCTGATAAATGTAACAATTGTAAAGCCCAAAAAAATCAGTATCGGTAAATCCAGTCGGGTTCTATAGAAAATAATTTTTCCGTTTTTAAGTGATTGAAAAATGAATAATCCAAAAATCAATAGTAAACAGATGTGTAAGATTGTGCCTTGAATAATATACGGGTTTCTTGTGACATTCGTGAAGAAAACAAGCGGGCAAACAACAATAGCGAAATATAAAATTTGGCTGGGTGCTTTTTTGTCAAGCAAATTTTTTTTCATATTTATTATTGGCTATGCGGGATTGTGGCTGGATTATTTTTCATAATACGATTCAAGATTTTTTGTGATTGTTGCTGCCTGCCTGTTCTCTCGTAAAGTATTGCAAGATTTCGGAGTGCTTCTGTATTATTCGGGTCAATATCTTTCAAGATTTTTTTGTACATTGTCTCTGCAGAAAAAAATTTCTTCTGGGCATAGTAGACATTGCCAAGCCCAAGCCATACATCTGGCTTTAAGATATGTGTTTTAACATTTGTATTATAATCTTTCATATTGTTAGTCACAAGCCAATCATAGTAGTAATACCAGTTATTTCGGGCAATATATCGTTTAAATGTATTCTCGGCTTCTTTCCAATGCCCGATTTGTGCATATGCCATACCTAACGAAGGATATGCCCGTTCAAAAACAGGGTCTAATTTCTGGTATTTTCTGAATGATTCTATTGCTTCTGCCCATTTACCCATTTTGGAATAAACGGTTCCCATCTGCATAAAAATCTGAACATAATTCGGCGCCAGTTTTATTACATCCTGGTATTTCTGGATACATCGTTCCGGGTCGCCTGCTGCCCATCGGTCGTTATACACATTCCCTTTGAAATAATGGGTCATCACATAGTCAGGACTGTATTTTATAACAATATCGTAATTGGCAAGTGCGGCATCCCATTCGCCTCGTTTAGAATGAAAAATTGCTATGTTATGGTGCATATCCGCAAGAAAGAAACCATAAAAATATTTTATAAAATAAATAGCGATAATTACAATTCCAATTTGTACAGCCGACATAAACTTTGGTTTTTGGGAATGATTAATGTTGCCTGTTTTTGGATTTGTGATTTGTGGTAGAGAAAATATACCAATCATTCCTAACGCAAGCCAGAACACAACACCTTCAGAAACAAATCGCATACTGACACACATAGTATTATGAACAAGTTGAGAAATAAGTCCCGACGAAAAACCAATCAGTCCGTGTATAATAAATTTCTGTTGTGGCTGAATCGCTTTTAATCGTTTTATTGCAGCAGTTATGAATGTCATTATCAACAGTATAAAAAATCCAAATCCGATAATCCCTTCATCATACAGCACTTCTAAAAATTCGTTTTCAGGATGGTCGCTTTCTGTGTTTGAGCGACCTTCTAACTGGATTATTTCAGGCCTTCTATACGCGGGATAAACCGCTTTGAATGAACCGATACCTGTGCCTATCAATGGATGGAGTGTTTTTCTTACTGGGCTTTTCCATTTGAGTGGTGAACGAGCATACAGATAGGACTCCGGATGCGGAGATCTGTTAAACATCTCCCAGCATCCCAACCAAGTATTGGTTCTAAATCTTACAGAATCTATCCGCTGCATAGTAAAATATGTAACACCTAAAACCATCGCAGAAAAAACAGCAAGTGACATCCCCAACAGAATTTTTCGGATTGTTTCCTTTCTGCCGTGTGATAGAAATGCAACTGCAAAAAATGAGAATGCAATCACACCACCAGAATAACCAATCCAAACCGCTTTTGAATATGTAAAAATGATACAGAATACAGTCATAATATAAAACAGTATTAACAATTTAGAAAATTTTTGGACAGCATATGAAAGAATCACAGGCGCCACAACAAGCAGGAAATCACCATAAAAGTTAGGATTCCCAAAAGTAGAAAAGATTCTGCTACCAAACGCACGCCGCCATATAAACGGGTCAAGTCCAACTGCAGGATTAGGTGGATAAAATCGGTCAAAAAACTGCACAATACCGTAAAATACCGATATAAATGCACCAGCAAGCCACCAGTTGATAAGCCGTTTCTGGCTTTTTTCATCTCTGAATTCTGAAACTATTATGTAAAACAGAAAAATATAAAAAATACGGCGGGTGAATTCATCCTGTGTGCCAAACCAGTTTTTTAATGGTGAAATTGACGCCGAAAAAATAGACCATACCAGAATAAGTGTAGGCGATAGAAGTAAATGAAATGAACCTTTAGGGAACGGGTTTTTCCATAACTCAATAATTTTTATAAGAAAAACAGCAATCAGAATCGTGCCACCAATCTGGCAGATGGTGATTTTTATCTGGCAGGAATCATATGTTTTTAAGTAAAACGCAACCGCCATTGAAAAATAAAAAATCGGCGGCAAATATAGCATTATCTTCGTACAAATATCAACAATTTTTTTGTTAATACCAGCAACTTTTACCTGCGTAACATTTTTCATCGTTTTTCTCGCTCCGACACCTTAAAAACGGTATTGATTTTTGACAGGATTAACAGGATTTTATTTATTCTGTAAATCCTGTCAGATTGAAATGATTTTTTCCCAGAATGTTTTTGCGAGCTCGCGCGATTTTTCGCAAATCAACTCTTCATTTATACCTTCTAATTTTTTATCTTTCATCAGGGTCTTACCATTACAGATTACAGTATCAACCGTTGCATCAACCATCCCAAAAATTAAATGCCCAAGAAAATTATCTTTTGTCAACGGTGTCGGTGGAACATAGTCAAGCACAACCAAATCGGCAGGTCGGCCAGTTTCAATTTTACCAACACGCCAGCCACATATCTTCTCTACAATTTTAGGATTGTTTTCTAAAAGTAATCGTGGCGCTTCACAAAAAGCAACCCGCGGGTCTTTTTTGTTATGTCTGTGAATCAGATAGGCACAACGCATCTGGGAAAGCATATTGGATGACATACCATCAGTTCCAAGCCCGACAATAATACCTTTTTTTAACATACCTAAAACATCCGCACAACCAACCGCATTGTTCATATTACTTTCTGGATTATGAACCACATTCGTGCCAGTATCTTTTATAATTTTTGTTTCTTTTTCGTTTATATGAATACAATGTGCAAGCAATGTTTTCTGACCAAGCACACCGAATTTTTTTAATCGTTCAACAACCTGTATTTTGTATTTTTTTACAGAATCGTTCTCGTCTGCTAAATCTTCCGCACAATGGATATGTATCCCGACATTATATTTTTTTGCCAATTCAACTGATTTCTCAAGTGTATCATTGTTGACGGTAAATGCAGCATGAAGCCCGACCATGCCAGAAATAAGTTGAGAGTTTAGAGTTAAGAGTTGAGAGAAAAATCTTTCGTTTTCTTTCAAACCTTCTTTGCCTTTACCATAACGGTCTGAAGTACCAAAACATAGGCACGCACGGATACCGATTTTTTCTACTGCTTTTTGTATCCCATCAAGCGAACCTATCTGAAAACCCTGCGATTCATGATGGTCAATTATTGTTGTTGTGCCGTTTTTTACACATTCAATCAGTGGAATAAGCGCTGAATAATAAATATCTTCTGCAGTCAAAATTTTATCAAGTTTCCACCAGAGTTTTTCTAATATCTCAACAAAATTTTTAGCAGGTGTTCCCGGAATATACATCCCACGCGCAAAAGTTGAATACAAATGATGATGTGTATTTATAAAACCCGGCAGAATTATCTTTCTTTTAGCATCAACTATTTTCAGATGAATTTTATCCTGTGAAGTTCTGAATACCTTTGCTCTTACATCGTCGGTTCTACCAACATCTTTGATGATTCCATCTTCAAACAAAACCCCACCATTCTCAATTATTTCAGACTGTGTAATAACCGTTCCATTACATAACAAAGTAAGCATTTTTTTCCTCCTTCTTCTTAAAAGGTTTTGTAATTTATTTCATTTTAAAACATTCAGTGGGTCTTTAGGTTTGCCTTTATATTTTTCAACAAGTTTGCCACGCTTTTTTAATTCACTGGCGATATCTTCAAGCCCGACATCTTCAAGTTCTGCTCTCGTAGGTAGCCCTGTTTTCCAATCATACTGTCTTACTTCGTAATACTCTTTCAGCATTGGCTCTAAATGAACAACCTGTCCTTTCGCAGGTCCTGTTGGCATCGGTTCTTCAGTAAAGCGTGGATGCAGACAATCATTTTTTTTACTCCAGCCTAACCGCACATTAAAACACCGACGCAGATGGCAGATTCGTCGGGCTAATTTTTTTAATTTTTTTATACTTTCATATTCGTTGAAACCTGTAAGGTATGAAATTATTCTGCCCATATCCTGCCAGTAATATATCGGTGGCCACATTGTGCCATATTTACACACAAGCAGTGAATCAGTAATCGCATAAAGATTTTCACAATCACTAACAAGATAACCCTTCAATCGTTCATCCCAGCGGTCTGCAAGTATTTTTACATTTTTTTTGCCAAACCTTTCTTGTAACGCTTCTTTATATCCAAGTTCATCTAAAGACGAAAGCGATGTTAAATGGTCGGCACCTCTGACATTTATTGCATATGTTAACCCGAGTGATTTATGAGGACGACCATCCTGGCCGGAAGCTTCTAAATTATTCACATGAATTGCACAGCGATATGCAGCACCTCCAATTTGTTTTGCAGCAAAAGCAGAACCTTCTGCAAGTAGTGATGCGAATTTGTCTTTTCTTGTAGCAATTGAATGCAGCAGTTCTATCACTGTATCCATTTCGTCATTTCCCCAGATAAGTTTTCTGCCGCCGGTATCTTTCTCGGTCAGTATCCCTTTTTCAAAACATTCAAACGCAAATGAAATTGTATGTCCTGCAGAAATTGTATCAAGCCCGTAAATGTTACAGAGCCGATTTGCTTCAATCAGAGAATTGGTATCAGTTGATAAAAAGTTGGATGTGAATGCTTCTACCGTCTCATATTCAGGACCTTCTGATTCACTACCAGCATACTTACCTTCTTTAATAGTGGATGCATACTTGCATTGAATCCCGCAACTGAAACATGAGGCATGCTTTTTGTAATGCCGCTCTCTCATCGGTTTCATCCCGATTGTTTCTTCAGCATTCTCAAAATAGCCAGTCCAGTGATTTTTCGTCGGTAGCCGACCGATTGCATTCTCCCAGTCAGTTAGTGCAAACGAACCGTAGATTCGCATCGCATTGACATGTTCCCAATACTTTCCTTTTGGTGTATGTCGCTTAAAAGCATCTTCTACAACTGAAACGAATTTTTTATTATCTGCGATTTTAAGTCCTTTTGTGCCTCTTATAGCAATCGCTTTCAGATTTTTTGAACCCAGAATACAGCCCATTCCAGTTCTGCCTGCTGCACGAAAATAATCACTCATTATACATGCGTATTTTACCAGATTTTCGCCTGCCTGACCAATACAGGCAACTTTTATATCGGTATCGCCGAGTTCTTCACAGATTGTATCTGTGGTTTCAACAACATTTTTGCCCCAGAGATGCTTCGCATTTTTTATCTGGATTGAATCATTATCTATGTGAATATAAACAGGCTGTTTTGCCTTCCCTTGAATAATTATATAATCATAACCTGCATATTTCATTTCCGGACCAAAAAAACCACCTGCCGACGAATGTGCCCACCAACCTGTCTGTGGCGAGCGAGATACTACTTCATATCTGCCTGATGGTGGGAAAAGTGTACCGGTAAGCGGTCCGGTAAGAAAAATGATTTTGTTTTCAGGTGAAAGCGGCTGTGTTCTGGGGTCTAACTCGTCCCATAAAATTCGTACGCCAAGCCCGACACCACCAAGATATTTTCGGACCAGTTTTTCTGAAGTTTCTTTTATTTCAATTTTGTTTTTTGTTAAATCAATCCTCAGATATTTCCCGGCATAACCGTAAAGCATTTCGCCCCCCCTATAACGGCAATCAAAGATTAAAGATTAAAGATTAAAAAACCAAAATTTACCGATGGGCAAAATCAAAATGTAAGCAAATGCTTACATTTTGTAAATATTCGTGTAGCCATCCATAATAATCCGTGTGGTTTTCTATTTGCTTTCACTGACTGTTGCTAGAATTTTTTTGCCAACCCAACTTTTTCGCTTTAAGCTGATTTTACTTTCGTCAATATATTCAATCGCACCCATCGGGCAGTATTTGACACATTGCGTATCACCAGAACATAAATCACATTTCATAGAAACTCCAGCATCACTATCAAAATTCATAATTCCAGCAGGGCATGCCTGAACACACATTTTACAGCCGATACATTTTTTCACATCCACAACCCATGCGCCTGTTTCGTCATTTTTAGAAATCGCTTTTACAGGACAAACCTCACTACAGGGTGCTTTTTCACATTGCTCGCAAATCAGCGGATAAAAAATCGCTTCCTTTTTGTTTGAGACAATTTGGATTCGTGCTTTGGCTGGATTAAAAATTTGCTCGTGAAAATAGGAGCAAGTGATTTCGCATATTCGACAACCTGAACATTTTTCCGGATTAGTAACTAAAATTTTCATTCTACCCTTCCCCCTCTTCCCTCCTCTCCCCCCCTTCTAGACTTTAATGAATTTCGCCAAGTATCTGTATCATTCTTTCTGCAACTTCCCGTTTTTTTAGCATTTTTGTTTTTATAGATTCGTCATATCTTAACGCACCTGTACAGCAAAATTTTACACAGGTTGGTTCACCATCACACAGGTCACATTTTACAACATATTTTTTTTCAGGAATAAAAACAATCGCACCGTAAGGACACACGGTTGTGCAAAGTTTACAGCCGATACATTTTTTATTTGAGACGATAACAGCACCGGTTACAAAATTTTTTGAGAGCGCTTTTGTTGGACAGATATTTATACAAGGCGCATTCTCGCATTGCATACATACAATCGGTATAGAAAGCCCTTTTCCAAAATCAGCAACCACATTTATTCTGGCAAGATTAGGAACAATTTTTTTTTCTTTAATAAATGAGCAGGCAAGTTCACACATCCGGCAACCCGAACATTTTGTTACATCAATATTAAGATATTTCATTTTTTCTTAAAACAATGAAAGTTGTTCTTGTTTTTTATCTTTTCTTATTGAAATTTTACCATATACACCATCGTAACCCGCCTGTATATCAACCTCACCATTTCTAACCTTAATAATGCCTTCGGCAATTTCCGTTCTGATATTTTTTTGTAAAATTTCTTCTGGAATTTCTAAAAGCACATCAAACTCAGTTCCAACCTGTGATGTTATCTGTTGATATTCTTTATCAACACCTGCGGATTCCTTCCCAATATCTAACGCATCAGCAATAATCTCTCTTAATGGAATCAAACTTTTGTAGCCGATAGCATTTACTGGCTGAAAATTTTCCTCTCTATCTGCAAGTTCTTCTACACGATGTAAAACACCAATTGTAAGCCGTCTCTCACAATTCGGGCAGAGATTATGATTTTTTATCGCATCTTTAGGTGCAAGCACAGTATCGCAATTCCTGTGTCCATCATAATGATATTTTCCTTCTTCCGGAAAAAACTCTATTGTATAGAGAAACTTGTCTTTATCCTTTGTTCTAATAATTCGGGTAATTTGTTCGTATAAATTCGTATAATTCGTGACATCAAATACATTCGCTTCGCGTCCAATATTTTTTGGTGAGTGCGCATCTGAATTTGAGATGAGTGTAATTTTATCAAGTTGTGAAAGCCGCCAGTTCATTTTCGGGTCAGATGAAAGCCCTGTTTCAATAGAGTAGATTCTATCAGTATAATAGCCAAAACATTCTTCTAAAGAGTTAAATCCGGAATTAGACCCGAATACAGAAAAATGTGGTGTCCAGGCATGTGCAGGAATTATCATACAGTCATCTGAAATATCAAACACAATTTTTGCAAGATCTTCGGAATCAAGCGAAAGCATAGGTCTGCCATCTGACTCAAGGTTGCCAAATCCAGCAAGTTCAGTATTGATTTTTTCAACTGTTTCAAAATCAGGCGCAAAAATTATATTATGCACCTTCCGTGTTTTATCGGTTCTTGTATAGATATTTGAAACTTCTGCTGTCAGAATAAATTTTATGCTGTTGTGTTCATAGCAACCATCGGTTTCTTTTAAGTTTTCTTTCAGATGTTCAAGCCATTTAGGATGAGTAAAATCGCCTGTCCCCATAAGTGCAATCCCTTTAAGTTTTGCCCACTTAGCGATGTTAGGAATATCCATATCACCGCTTGTTGCACGAGAGTATTTAGAGTGAATATGCAAATCTGCAATAAGTTTCATAATAATATCAATTAAAAATTCAAAATTAAAAATGAAAAATTATGGGATTTTATTTTTTTCACAACAATTTTTAATTTTACATTTTACATTTTTAATTGCCTTTTTATAACAGTGGTTCCATTGTAAGTGCAGGATGATTTACTTTTTGCAAGAACTCAAGAAGTTTTTCGGTATCAGTTGCAACAGTTTCGTCGGCGATTTTATCAAGAAAAATTGGTATGTTTTCTTCTTCAGCACGTTTTTTAAATTTTTCAGAAATCGCCTCTTTTAACTCTTTCGGCATCCATACGATTCTTTTCAGTCCGCCATCTGCTTTGATAAACTTTTTTGATATGATATAGAGCCGACCGAAACCCATAAATCCAGGCGTTTGGTTGCCGCCACCAACTGAACCAGCAAGTGTAGAAAATGTCATACCAAGTGGTGTCATGCCCGAATACTCGCGGTTGACAATCATAAATCCGTTTGCCTCAGGAACAATTGCGCCTATACATTCAAAACAGCCGCAACTGGTTTCAGGGCAGGTCATAATAGAATATCCGTGAAACCGTTCTAAATGACCGTTTGATTTTATTTTTACCCAGTCATTGATGCCCTGCCACTCGCCTCTTATTTCGTCTAACATCGTACCTTTTTTTACCGGCTGATTAGGTCCGGTTGGATTTATTTCAAACGACGCCTTGCAATCAAGCCAGTTATACGCACCGCACAAGCCCAGTCGTTCCGGTTTCACAATACACAAATGATTTGGTGCAAACGACTGACAGAGTGTACAGGAATAAAATGTGTCAACCGATTCATCCGTCATCGCACCAATCCGTTCATCGCGGAATTTATACGCTTCACGGGCAGTTGGCAACAGTTTTTCTACATCCTCTTGGTTTGTATAAATTTTAACTTGAACCTTATCAATAATAGTACCGAATATCTCGTGAATCCGAGCATGAATAATTGTGCCAAGATGTTTCAACTTAAAGCCCTTTGATTTCGCCTCTTTGGAGATTCTAAGCCAGAGCAAATCCCTCTGACCTGTATGCATCACACCTTGTGCTTCATTCAGATATGTATGAATCTGGCGTTCAACAATTGATTCAAACTCTTTCTGCATTTTTCTACCGGCAACTTCTACATAAATCGCAAGTGGTACTGCAGAATCTTCTTTTATATCGTCAATTTCAACACCTATAATTTCAAATTTACCATCCTCAATTTCGTCCAAATTTTTTGTTGTCACATATTCAAACGCAGTAGAGAATTTACTACCTGCTTCCATATATGTCTGTTCTCTTCTTACTCGTTCACCTTCAAACGCTGCAGAATATGCAACCGGGATTGGTATCTCTGAAACTTTTACCTTTACACCACGAACCTCAATACAGCGTGGCACAATTTTTTTGTAATCCAGTTCTTTGACAAGATGCTCGTAAGTACAGATGCCCGTCGGTAGAATTTCAGGAATATCTGTATCTGCAATTACAGGAAAACCCATATTGATTGCACCTGCGCCAGTAGCATATTTTTCGTCATCAACAGTGCCGAGTGCTAAACCGAATGCGAAGACCCTGTTCTGACAGTATTTCAAGCATTTCAACGGCTCACCAGCTCTCAAGCCACCAAATGTTAATGCAGCTCTTATCGCCCAGTTTAGCGGATAAATTCCTGTAACTGTGTCTCTACCATATGGAACGATGTAATTATCCCAGCCCATTTCAACTTTTTCTTCTTTTAACTGGTCTATGATTGAGCGTCCATTTGTTGACGAGCCAACAAATATCAAAATATTTCTTTTTTGAAGTTCTCTTACTATTTCAACCGCAGTTTTGTTATCAGGCACAGCGCCTAAAATTGCGGCAAACCCGGGCATCCTGCCATCAACAAGCTGGATACCAAGTGACCTTAAAATTGTATCTGAAAAAAAGCCGTTACAATCCTGTTGCGGTTCCTGTTTGTAAAGATATCGTAGCCCGACGATAATTTCTTCAGCAAGTAATGTTGCGATACCGGAATCTAACGCATCACCTAAATAAGGCAGCCATATAGTTTCTGTTGGCTCATTATGCAAAAGCGATTTTGCTTCTTGCAAAACCGGTTTTAACTCACCAAGCGTTTTTACTTCTAAACCCAATAATGCATACGCCATTGGGAAATAGTATGCGGTATCCGGGAATTCTACTTTCTGTGATTCGCTTTTTTCTAAAATTGCTTTGTTTAAAAATTCTTCTGCTTCTTGAACAAATTTTTTTGCGCCTTTTATAGCAGCGGTAGCAACAATTTTTGACATTATTTCCCTCCTGAAAATCGCCAAACTAACGCTAAACTTTGAAGAACCCGCAAAACTGACGCAGAACATTTAGCGTCTGTTCCGCGTTTCATTCCGCGTTTGTTTCTCGTCCTTTCCGGAACAGGTATATCATATATTTCAGGTTCTTTCTGAATTGTTCAGTATCCAGCATTTCTGGATATTTTTCGTATATCCGTTTTTTCTGTTTATAAATTTTTTGTTTAAACAGAACTTTTATAATTTTAGTTGTTTTTGGGAGTTCGTCATTTGCTAATGAAATCAGCGATTCCAGTATTGGAATCGCATAATGTTGATAGTAATAATTTCCCAGTGAAAGTGTCGGCAGAATATTTTCAGTAATATCTTCTGATTTCAAAATTTTGAAATTATTTTTTTCTGCTTCTTCAAGAAATTCCGATAAAACAGCGCAGTTTCTGTAATAGCTGGTTGGCTCTTTTCTGAAATAGTCAGATAGTAGAATATAGCCGTTTTTAGTTAAAGTTTCTTTACATTTGTAAAAAAGTATTTTCAGCGATATATACTGTGAACTTTCACTCATTAGTACAAGGTTATATTTTTTATCAGTAGAAAACTCTTCAAACTTTATAAGATGAAATTTAACTGCATCTTTAAACTTTTCAGTAATTATTTGTTGATTATACAGGTCAGGGCTTAAACATTCAACATTAAGCCCTTTTGAAATAAGCATCTCTGTTGAAATCCCTGTTCCGCAACCGACATCAAGAATTGTTTCTACATTTTCAGGAATATAATTTAACAGTTTTTCAGTATATTTTAACTGTGCCTGTTTCAAATCATCAATAGTTAGTTCCGTGTCTGTTCCGTGTGTCGTTTCGCGTCTGTTCCGCGTTTCATCAAAATACCCGAAATGGAATGCTGGAAGTCCTAAAACCTCTCGGCAGAGTTTCAGTGAATAATCAATTTTTCTATCTTTGGAACGCATATGTTGTTTCAGATATTTTTTGTTTTAAGTCGTTCCGACGGCAACGAGGACATATTTCAAAAAATTCTAAAATTTCTGGAACTTTTATTTTGATATTCTCAAGTTCTTTTACTGTGCCAAATGTTTTTCCACAATTTTTGCAAGTTTTCAATTGGAGTTCTGTTTTCCAGATATTCCGTTTATCAAAAATATCTTCAATTTTTATACTACCTGTAGGGCATACAAACGCACAGGCACCGCAACCGATACAGACATCTGATGGTTTATCAAATGGTGTTTTTATTTCTCGGTTTATACCACGAGCTACAAAACTTATTGAACTTTTACCTATAATTTCTGTACAGACACGAACACATAAACCGCATAAAATGCAGTTGAGAGTTGAGAGTTGAGAGTTGAGAGTAAAAGAAAAACGACTTTTAACTATTCCATATTTTTGTGTTAAATTTATTATAATTTCAGAGTCAGGACAGCGGGCAAGTAACAGTTCTAAAACAAATTTTCTTGCTTTAACAACTTTCTCAGAATTTGTGGAAACTATAAGACCTTCTTCAACAGGATATGCGCAAGAAACAACAAGTCGTGACCAGCCTTTCCATGCTGCTTTTGTAATTTCTACAAGACACAGTCGACAAGCACCATATGGTTCTAATGCTGGATGATAACATAAAGTTGGTATTTCAATACCAAGATTCTGTGCTGCTTGAAGTATAGTATTTCCTTTTTCAACTTCTACAGTTTTGTTGTTGATGTTGATTCTCATAACATTTCAATTAATGGCATATCTGGCGATTCAGGACGAGGACCAATTGCTCCATTTTTTGGATCTACAATCAAATCCATTTCTTCAAGCGGGATTTGGCCAATTAAAACTTTTGTCTCTAGCTCTTCAACAAGGCAATCAGTCAATGCTAATCGACCTAAAATTTCAATATTTAAACCCGTAGCAACATTTTTTTTCTCTCTCCTACCATCAGCATAAGTAACTGTAGTTTCACGTAAGAATAATAACCCAAGTGCTTCTACTAATTTCTTTGGTAAACTTACCATCGTCGCACCTGTATCAACTAAAGCATCAACTTCAACCGATCTTATCTCTTCAGGCTTGCGGAGCCCTTTTCTTACTTCTACCTCATCACAAAAATTCCAGAGTTTCGTTTTAACAATAACTTTACCCATAGTTTCCCCTCTTGATCATTGAATTTCTATAGCAGCAAATTTACAGAGATCAAAGCAGATACCACATTTGATACATTTATCCTGATTTATTGTATGCAGTTTTTTGGGCTCACCAGAAATCGCCTCTTGTGGACAGTTCTTAAAACACACATGGCAGCCATTACATTTTTCCAGTATGCTATATGTAATAAGTGATTTACATTGCTTTGCTGGACATTTTTTTTCTTTTATATGTGCCTCGTATTCATTTCTAAAATATCTTATTGTAGTTAATACAGGATTAGGCGCACTATTACCAAGCGCACACAATGCAGTATCTTTGACCATCTGACCAACCTCTTCAAGCAGTTCAATATCACCTTGTGAACCTTTTCCTTGTGTGATACGAGTTAGGATATCTAACATAATTTTCGTTCCTTCACGGCAGGGAGTGCATTTCCCACAGGACTCATCCTGAGTGAATGCTAAGAAATATCGCGCTACTTCTACCATACAGGTATCTTCATCCATAACTATCATCCCACCAGAACCCATCATAGAACCTGCTTCTGTTAGTGCTTCGTAATCAACTGGTAGGTCTAATAAACTCTCTGGAATACAGCCACCTGAAGGACCACCTGTTTGAACTGCTTTGAATTTTTTGTTATTTGGAATTCCACCGCCAATATCGTAAATCAACTGCCGAAGTTTTATACCCATGGGCACTTCTACAAGCCCTGTATTGTTGATTTTTCCGACAAGCGAAAATATCATTGTCCCTTTGGATTTTTCTGTACCGATTGATGAAAACCATTCAGCGCCATTATTGACTATTAAAGGCACAGACGCCCATGTTTTTACATTATTCAAAACTGTAGGTCTGTCGTAGAGTCCTTTATCTGTTGCATGAACATATTTTACTGATGGTTCACCTATTTTACCTTCAATAGATGCTCTTAATGCAGATGACTCACCACATACAAATGCACCACCACCACGAATTATTTTTATATCAAATGAAAACTCAGTTCCCAAAATATTCGCACCTAAAAATCCATATTCTTTTGCCTGTGTAAGTGCAATTTGTAAATGTTTCACTGCTAATGGATATTCATTACGAACATAAATATAACCTTGAATTTCAACCGACCCTGAAGCCCCTTGTAGCCGAGCATTCAGCCCTTTATGGGCTTCATGCTCGGCGGGGCTGAAGGATCGGCTACCTAAACCACCAATCGCATATGCACCAATAATCATTCCTTCAATAACAGAATGTGGATTACTTTCTAAGAGTGAGCGGTCCATAAATGCACCCGGGTCACCTTCATCAGCATTGCAGATGATATACTTAGTTGTTAGTTGTTGGTTGTTAGTTGTTGGATTGGACTGACGGCAGGCAGACCATTTTCTACCCGTCGGAAAGCCGGCACCACCACGACCACGCAGACCGGATTTTTTTATTTCATCAATAATTTCTTCCGGATTCATTTGTAGTGCTTTTGCTAATGCTGAATATCCACTAATAGAAATATAATCTGATATACTCAATGGATTTATTTTACCAAAACTACTAGTAAGAAATCGTTTTTGCATCCTGAAGAACGGGATTTCTGCTTCGTACATAAAGTTTTCATATAAAAGTCTATTAACTATCTTACCTGCCACAATAGAATCTAATATTTCAGTAACATCTTCTGGTTTTACTTGGTGATAAAAAATTTTCTTTGGATAAATCACTACTACAGGGTCCTGTTCACTAAATCCTTGGCAGCCTGTAAGTTGTAAAATAAATTTATCTTTTAAATTTCTTTTCTTAATTTCCTCTATAAAAGTATCAGCAACACTTTCTGAGCCAACCGCCCTACAGCAAGTACCATTTCCAATACTTATTACAGTTTGCTCTGGGTTTCGTTGTGTGACAATTTCACTTCTTAATTTTTCTAATTCATCAACTGAATTTATTTTCATAAAGTTGATGCCCTTTTTAACTTATTTTTTCAAATACATAAAAGTTTTAAAAAGCATTGCCTCTTCCCAATCCAGTACTTTCTCTTTCATCATCTTGAAAACTTATTCCATTTGTGCTTCATTTGTAACTCTCAATTATTTTGTTTACTTTTGCAGATGACATTTTACCATAGTATTTGCCGTCTATAACCATTAACGGTCCTAACGCACAAGCACCGAGACAGTTGACGGTTTCCAAAGTGAATAGTTTGTCAGCAGTTGTTTCACCGGGTTGAATACCTAGCAGACGACTAGCCGTTTCAACAATTTTGGGTCCACCACGAACATGACATGCGGTTCCTAAACATACAAGTATAATATGTTTCCCTTTTGGCTTAAGTGAAAACGCTTTATAAAAAGTTGCTAAAGAATAGATTCTACTTAATGGAACTTTAAACTTTTCTGATATAAGTCGCAGATGCTCTTCGGATAGATAATTGAATTCCTGTTGTAAATCTTCAAGGATACCTAAAACATTCTCTTCTGTTTTTTCGTATTTCTTAATCAATTTTTGTATACTCATACAATTATTCTATGATGCTTTAGCATCGGTTTTGCTAGTTTTTCCGCCAAAGGAGCTTCCTTGCTACAGGCAGGGATCCGCCTCTGCTGGGAACCGAAACTAAAGTTTCGTAGAAAAAACAAACTCAACTAAAAACTTTTTCTTCTTCTCTTGTGCAATTTCTTCTGCTTCTTTGAATTTAAGCGCTTTTGTTGGACAAGCAGAAACGCATATAGGAGATTCATTATTTTTCAGTCGTTCAATACACAGGTCACATTTTATTATTGTTTTACCCGCCTTGTTTGTTTTTGGAATCCCAAATGGGCAGACAATAATACACCATTTACAACCGATACAGGTCTCATCGTGATGTAAAACAATCCCATTCTCCATTTTCTCCATTGATTTTGTAGGACAAATTTTTACACAGGGTGCATCTTCGCAATGACGGCACTGTAAAGGAACGGTAGAAGGCAGAAGGTAGAAGGTAGAAGGTAAAGACAACTGTTCTACAGAAACACGTTTTTCTGGTAACGGTGTTTCGTAAATTGCTCGCTCTAAAATTTTTGTTTTGGAGTGCTCAACTGCGCAGGCGAGTTCGCAACTTCTGCATCCAAGACATTTTGAAATATCACAATATATCTTCTTCATAACTTTTACCTATTTTATTCTTTTATCAATCAATTGCATTGCAGAATTTATAAAAAATTCTTTTAATTTAATTATATTTACTGGTTTTAACATTGTAACTGGTAATTTTTCTATTTCATCAGGAATTTTTTAAGAATTTCTTTTTGTAACGGAGTTAAAACTTCTACCATTTTTTCTCCACTTGAAATAATCTTTCCATAAGTTTTTTATTCATACATTATTGGTTTGAGTTTAAGTGCTTCGCGTTTTTTGTTCAGATGATTGACGATTAACTCAGCTGCTTTTAATGGGTCGGGCTCAAATGCAAAATTTGCACCGACGATATTTTCCAGATTTTTTGTCAAAAGTTCTGTAAGTTTTTTACCTCCAAGAACAGGAAACGGGAGTCCTAAAACAGTATAAACTCCCGAAGCAGCGACATAAAAGGCAATACTGACTGCTTTTTCAGACATCCATTCAGGCGCAGCACCAGCAACAGGCAAATCCGAAATATCTTCTCCCAACCCGCCTTCTAAAACAGTATTGGCAAGCACAGTTAAAATTCTTGAACAATCAACACAACTTCCCAAGTGTAAAACAGGTGGGATGCCTACCGCTTCACAAATTTCTTGCAGTCCTTTCCCTGCATATTTTTTTGCAGCCTCCGGTACCAAAAGTCCTGCCTTTGCATCAGCAATCGCGGAACAACCGGTTACGACGACAAGTACATCCTTTTTTATAAGTTCCTTTGCAAGTGTTACATGTGCCCAGTCGTGTTTTATTTTTGGATTATTACAACCAACTATTCCAACTGCACCTCGCAACCGTCCTGAAATTATCGCATCATTAAGCGGTCTGTAGGTTGCTCTATATTTTCCACCAAGCATTTTATAAACATATTCAGCGGTAAACCCTGCTACCAAATCCATTTTTTCATTTGGGATTTTTACAAATTCCTTCTTTCTGTTTTTGTAATTCTCAACTGCCATTCGGACAATTTTTTTTGCTATAGGCAGTGCTTCTTCTTCTGAAAATTCAACATGTTCTGCAAATGGAAATTTCGCCTTCGGTGAGGTTGAGACAAATTTTGTATGAAAACACTGACAGAGATTTCCGAGAGCGGGCATAATGCACTGAACATCCACAAGCATCAAATCAACCGCACCGGTGATTACAGCCAGTTCCTGCTGCAAAAAATTTCCTGCAAGTGGAATTCCGTGTCTCATTAGAATCTCATTTGCCGTGCAACAGATTCCAGCAAGTGTTATACCATTGGCACCGTAACTTTTTGCTAAATCCAGCAGTTCTTTATCCTGTGCTGCTGTAACAATTACATCTGAAAGTGTCGGCTCGTGTCCGTGAACAATCAGGTTCACCTCATTCTCTTTTAGAACACCGAGATTGGCAATTGAACGAACAGGCGTTGGGTTTCCAAAAATTACATCTGACAAATCGGTCGCTACCATTGAACCGCCCCAACCGTCTCCGAGTGAAGCACGAATGCCTTGTTGAATTAGGTTTTCGTAGTCATTATCAACGCCGATATGTGTTCTATGCATTATTTCAACAATCTCTCTATCAATACCACGCGGCATAAATTTATTTTTTTTCCAGATCTCCTGTCGTTTTTTGGGTGCTCGTTTAGTAAATTGTAATTCGCCATGCTGCTGCCCGAATTCAGCGAAACATTTTTCGGCAACATCATGAGCGATTTCTTCTATTTTTCTGTTTTCCGTTTTTATATTGAGTTCTTTTGCTAAATTAAATAATTTTTGCTTCCCCTTGATTTCATAACCTTTTGTTTTTCCTTCCGAAGTCGCAAGTAGAGTATGTGCTATATCTCTGCCATGGTCTGAATGTGCGGCGGCACCTGCAGCAATCATTCTGACAAGATTTCTTGCCGCGATAATATCGGCGGTAGCACCACATATCCCCTCTTTTGCACCTTCACCAAATGGGTCAATCCGACAGGGTCCCATTACGCAGTTCCTGCAGCAAATACCTAATTGACCGAATCCGCATTCCGGCTCTATCATCTCGTATCTGTCAAATGCGGTTGCTATATTTTTTTTACACGCAATATCAAGCATTTCTGTTGTTGCCAAATCAATGCTTTTTTCTTTATTGCTCATTTCCCTGCCTCCAAAAGTTTTTTTATTTTATAAATTTGGGTTAGAATTGACTTGTTCTCTGATAATAGTCCTCGTGATGTTCTTATATTTCTATTATACTTGATAAACTCTAAAATATCAAGCATATCAATATTTTGTCTGATAAAATCCTTATCGGTTTTATCTATAACTTTATTCCCAATAATAAAAACTTTTTTTATTTTCAGTTCATTACAAAGTTGCCTGATTCTTTTTGCAGTTTCAATTGATTTCATATCCGGCTCAACAACAATCAAGACAGCATCAACGGCTGATGCGGTCCCGCGTGAAAGATTTTCAATTCCAGCAGGCATATCCATTATTAAGAACTCATTACGCTGTAACAAAAGATGGCTGATAAACGTTTTTATGAATGTATTTTCAGCACAGAAACAGCCGCTGCCGCCTTTTTTAATAGAACCCATATTTATAAGCCGGATATTTTTGTATTCAGGACAGAACCTTTCGGGTATATCGTCAACTTTCGGGTTCATCTTAAAAAAACCATTTTTTGATTCGGTTCGTGCCTGTATCAGATTTTTCATTTCTGATATTGGTATAATTTTTTTCGGTTCAGGAAAATTAAGTGTTTCCGCCAGATTTGAGTCGGGATCGCAATCAACCGCGACAACTTTTTTTTCTTTAGAAAACGCAATTGCGAGTGTAGCAGCAATTGTAGTTTTGCCAACACCGCCTTTACCAGTAATAGCGATTTTTTTCATTATACAAGGTAGTCAGGGCTTCGTCATGAAACCCGTTTTTGATTTTTGACGGGATTAACAGGATTTTTTTGCCACTGAATTTCAATCCGAGACTGCTAAATTTTCAATTAGACCAATTGGACTAATTGAAAAACCAAAAATTACCGACGAGCAAAATTCAAATGTAAGCATTTGCTTACATTTTGTATCACTGGTATCGTTGCCTTTACCACGCCTTTTCTGAAAAGTCCTTAAGGAAGTTCGGGGTTGAAGACAATTATTCAGTTTCCGATACTGATAGAACCACGATAGAGACATCCTGGAATGACACATTTTTGTCAGAGAATATTATTTTACAAAATTTATCACAAAAAATCAATAAAAAACCCCCATTCTTCCTAAATAAGGAACTTGAGGGTTTTTTTCAGTCCATCATCAAAAACGGCTGCCTGTTGGCAGGCAGGACTTTCTACCTTCTTGCCATTTTTGCTCTGGATACATTGCCTTTCTTGTCAAGAAAATAGAGGTAACCCTTTTCTTTTTTTACGCCGACTTTCGCGACTTTCTCGGGTTTGCCGCCTTTCTTGCCACCGCGGGCCATTTTCGCTCTGGAAACATCGCCCTGCTTGTCAATGTAGTACAGATAACCATCCTGTCTCTTCACACCTGCTTTCGCGACTTCCTGTGCCATCTCTTATCTCACCCCCTTTCCTGTTAAAATTTCCCGATTCACTCGGGTTTGTCTGTTTTCGCGATAATTTTCTGGATATACATAAATCTCTTTTCTCCAGTTTCTTAATATAACATTTTTTTTGTTTTTAGAAATTACATATTCAGGTGAAACCGGCACTTTTCCACCACCACCGGGTAAATCAACAACGAATGTTGGTACTGCATAGCCGGTAGTATATCCACGCAGTGATTCAATTATTTTGATACCTGCTGATATTGATGTTCTGAAATGCGAAGTTCCCGGCGCTAAATCACACTGATAGATATAATAAGGTTTTACTCTGATTTTTAATAATTCATGCATTAGCCGCATCATAATTTTAGGGTTGTCGTTTATACCTTTAAGCAATACGGTCTGACTGCCAAGTGGGATTCCAGCATCTGCAAATGTGAGACATGCGGATTTTGTCTGTGTTGAAATTTCTTTCGGATGATTGAAATGTATTGAGATATACAGTGGCTGATATTTTTTTAGCATCGCGACTAATTCAGGTGTAATTCTTTGCGGTAATGAAACAGGTATTCGGGTACCGATACGAATTATTTCAATATGTTCAATTGCTTTCAAATTGCTTAAAATTGTTTCAAGTTTGTTATCACAGAGAATTAGCGGGTCGCCACCTGAAATAAGTACATCCCGTATTTTCTTGTTTCGTTTGATATAATCGTACGACATATTTAATTGTTCATCAGAAAGCGATACTTCTTTTTGGCCAACAAGCCGTCTTCTTGTACAATGCCGGCAGTACATCGCACATAAATCAGTTACAAGTAGAAGCACACGGTCAGGATAACGATGGACGACACCGGACACTACTGTGTCTTTTACTTCACCACAGGGGTCTGTTAAATCATCTTCACAAAAATTGAGTTCTGCACTTGTTGGAATCGCTTGTTTTCGTAGCGGGCAGTTCGGGTCGTTTTTATCTATCAATGAAATAAAATGCGGCGTGATTGACATTTTAAGTCGTGAATTGGTTTTTAATGCTACAAGTTCGCTTTCTGTAAGGTAAACAAATTTTGACAGTTCTTCAAGTGTTGTGATACGATTTCTTAACTGCCATCTCCAATCGTTTTTATTCGTTTCGCTGTGCTCACATGTGTTCATTTGTGGTTTCCTTTTTTGTTTCCTTTTCCTTTGGTACTCCCTTAAAAAGTTCCATCTGCGGTGGTTGAGGGATTGTAATAATTTTTTCTTTCAGCCAGTTATCAATTACCTCTTTTGAAAACCTGTACTGCCTGCCAATCTTAGATGCTGGAATTTTGTTAAGCCGTATTAAATTGTAAATTTTTGATTTCCCAATTCCAAGATACGCTGAAAGTTCTTTTATTGACATTACATCTTTTGTTTCTGCCATATTTTACCACCTTTTATTTTATTCTGTTATTATTATACATATTTTACCAAATTTTGTCAAGTACTTTTTTGGTTTCCCAAATTTTTTTGTTTTGAGGTAAGCATTACCAAATTTTTTACCAATTTTATTTTTTGCTTGACAAAAAAAATTTTTTTTGTAAACTAATTGTAGAATTATGATTCTGAAAACACCTTACTATTTGATTGACGAAAAAAAATTGCTGAAAAATCTTAAAAAAATAGATTATGTCAGAACAAATTCCGGCGGAAAAATTGTGCTGGCCTTGAAATGTTTTTCTACATGGTCTGTTTTTCCGTTAATACAAAAATATATGGACGGAACAACAAGCAGTTCATTGTACGAAACACAACTGGGCTATGAAAAATTTGGTAAAGAGGTTCATGCTTACTGCGTGGCTTATTCAAAAGAAGATATAGCAGAAGTTAAACGGTATGCGACCAAAATCATTTTTAACTCAATATCGCAACTAAAAATGTTTTACAAAAATGTTGCTAATGTTAAGGTTGGTCTACGAATAAATCCGAAAATCAGTTGTTCCCATTTTGATTTAGCAGATCCCGCACGGCGTTATTCACGATTAGGTGTAGTCGGCAAAAAATCGCTCAGGAAAATACTGCATCTTATCAGTGGCGTGATGTTCCATTTTAATTGTGAGAATGATGATTTTCACAGTTTTGCGAAGGCAGTTGATTATATCGGGCATAATTATGGCGAGTTGCTTGAAAAACTGGACTGGGTCTCGTTAGGTGGTGGGATTTATTTTACAAAAGATAATTATCCGTTAGAAAAGTTTTGCCAAAAATTGAAAGAGTTCAGTAACCGTTTCCATATCCAGGTTTATCTGGAACCTGGCGAGACGGTGATTACACAATCAGCCCAACTTGTAACAAAAATTCTTGATATTGTTCATAATGAAATTGATATCGCAATAGTGGACGCATCAACTGAGGCACATATGCTTGACTTGTTGATTTACAGAATACCTGCAAAAATAAATTCCGCCGGGAACGGCAACTTCAAGTACATTATTGCCGGGCGGTCATGTCTGGCAGGAGATGTATTTGGAACCTACAACTTCAAAAACCGGCTCAAAACTGGCAACATAATCAGAATTTCAGATGCGGCTGGATATACAATGGTAAAAAAAAACTGGTTCAACGGCTTGCAGATGCCTTCAATAGTTGTTAAACGACTTAACGGGAAACTAGATATTGTTCGCCAGTTTGATTATAAAGATTTTTTGAATAATTTATCTTAAGGAGGCACGGAACAGACGCAGAACTGAAACACAGAACAGGCACGGAAAGTTCCGTGTTGCTTCCGTGTATTAAGTTCCGCGCCAGTTCAGTGGTGTTTTATGAAAAAAAATGTTCTGATTATCGGTGCAGGTGGGGTCGCTCATGTTGCAGCACATAAGTGTGCTCAAAATAATGATATTCTCGGTGATGTCTGTATTGCTTCGCGAACACAAAAAAAATGTGATGAAATTATTGAAAGTATCTACCGAAAAAATAATATCAAAAATAAGACGAAAAAAATATATTCAAGACAACTTAACGCATTAGACATCCCTGCAACAATAAAACTGATAAAAGAAACCAAATCAGAGATTGTAATCAATCTTGGAACTGCGTTCATAAATATGTCAGTTCTGGAAGCATGTCTTGAAACCGGCGTGGTCTATATGGACACTGCAATCCATGAAGAGCCAGGCAAGGTTTGTGAAGACCCGCCCTGGTATGCAAATTACGAATGGAAACGAAAAGACCGTTGTACACAAAAAGGCGTAACCGCGATACTCGGTGTTGGATTTGACCCTGGAGTTGTAAATGCATACTGCGCATTAGCAGTGAAGCATTATTTTAACAATGGCAAAATTGATACTATTGATATAATGGATGTTAATGCTGGTAATCACGGTAAATATTTTGCAACCAATTTTGACCCTGAAATAAACTTTCGTGAATTTGTAAAAGTATGGACTTGGATTGACCGAAAATGGCAGGAATTCCCAACACATACAATAAAACAGATTTACGATTTTCCAGTAGTCGGTCCGCAACCGATTTATTTAAACGGGCATGATGAACTACATTCTCTTTCTAAAAATATTGATGCGAACAGTATCAGGTTCTGGATGGGTTTTTCTGACCATTACATAAATGTTTTTACTGTTTTGCGAACATTAGGATTGTTATCTCATAAACCGATTAAAACAGCAGACGGGCAGGAAGTTGTCCCGTTAAAAGTTGTAAAAGCGGTACTCCCGGACCCGAAATCACTTGCACCGAATTATATCGGTAAAACCTGTATCGGATGCCTTGTGAAAGGTGAGATAGATAGTAAACATAAGGAAATTTTTATTTACAATGTCTCTGATCATAAAGAATGCTATAATGAAGTAGAATCGCAGGCGATTAGTTATACTGCAGGTGTGCCACCGGTCGCAGCAGCGATACTTGTTGCAAAAGAAGTATGGAATCCAAAAACAATGGTGAATGTTGAGGAATTAGACCCGGATCCATTTATTGAATTATTGAATAAACTCGGCTTACCTACTGAAATAAAAGAATGAAAAATATCCGGCTGATGAGATAAAAGAATCACCGGTTTTCTAAAATCACAATTTTTTAAGGCACCCGCTAAATCCGAACCAATACCGGAAAATTTACCGCCTGTTTTATCGTCAATACCTGCAAGTTCAATCGCATTGTTAATAGAAAATTATAAAAGCAACCGCAGGTGAACTTGGATAGTCGCAGACAGGTTGTAGAGCATTTGCTCTATATGTTTTGTCGTCGGAATATAGAGCACTTGCTCTATATTATCCGATACTTGATTACAGTGATAAAGGCAACGATACTTGTGCTATTATACTAAATCTGAAACATAGCGAAGTATTCAAAAAACTGCGCCAACATCAGCAGATTGAACAACTGCAGAGTTAAGTGCAATCGCATTCATTAAATCGTCTTTACCAACCATTTCAATCAGAATAAAAACCTGACCTAAAAAGCCGACAAGTCCTAAAACTACTGCTGAACTGGTCAGCCGATAAACCAGCCACGGTGTCGCAGTTGTCTGTATCCAGCTGCCAATTAGTGATATAATCTGCCCGATAAAAAAAAAGCCAAAAGTTTTTGTGCTTTAATGACTTGAATATATCTCTATTCATAACGCAATGCATCTATAGGATTTAATTGAGCGGCTTTTCGGGCAGGCCAGATTCCAAAAATCAAACCGATTGCAACAGAGAAAGTGAATGCCAGAAGAACTGATGGCAGAGATATTTTTGTTGACCAGCCGGCGAATTTTGACAGAATAACGGAAATCAGGGAGCCGGACATTATCCCGATAATCCCGCCTAACACACATATAACAACCGACTCAACTATGAACTGAAAAAGAATATCATTATTATCGGCGCCGACCGCTTTACGCAGTCCAATTTCTCTGGTTCGTTCTGTAACTGAAACCAGCATTATATTCATAATCCCGATACCGCCAACCAGCAAACTGATGAATGCGATTGAGCCTAAAAGATAAGAAAATGTCTTCACCGTTGATGTTATCGTTTCCTGAATATCCGCCATATTTCTTATATCAATTGTGTCTTTCTGTGTTTCCGAAAGTCGGTGAAGCATAATAATAAGTTTTTTGATTTTGTTACTGACATCGTCCATTAAATTTGTATCGGTCACCTGAACATCAATACTGTCAACATATTCCTTGCCCAATAGACGACCTGAAAAACGGCTATAAATTTATATTTTACCGATAATAAAATGCTCTTGACACAACCGTATAAAAATGATACACTTATGACAAATGCCAAAAGGCATACAAAAAATAAATTTTATATTCGGGAAAACTGGTC
>JBFLWK010000013.1 GCA_040757695.1 Elusimicrobiota bacterium | reverse complement strand
GTTTTTATAAAAATATAATTTAACAGTATAGTAAATACTATACCGATAACGGTTACTTTAAGAATGCTAAATAAATCCTGAAATGCAAAAATTAATCTTAACATAATTACCAAAGCATAATTTGAGAAAAGTTGGAAGGTAAAGCAGATAAAAATTTTAGAGGTTAAATCTGTGGCTTGTGCGTCAAATGCACCCCGTTGAAATAAGAGTTGTATTACAGGTTTTGCCAGAGTAATCATAATTACAGCAAGCGGTATGAATATAAATCCCATCATTTTTATGCTGGTTGCAAGAGCATCTTTCATTTCTTCAATTTTGTTTTCGGCTAATTGTTTGGAAATAAAAGGATATATTGCAGTGGCAATAGAACCTGAAAAAACTATCAGTGGCACCTGAACCAGTTTATCAGCATAACCGAGTGCAGCAATGCTTCCCGTCGGTAACCAAGATGCCATTATCCTGTTAATTGGCGCATTAAATCCAGAAATAATTGATAAAAGAATAAGAACAAAGGTTAAATTTAGTATTTTTTTTAATTCTGGATGATTCCATCTAAAATCAAAATAATGTTTATACCCTTGTTGTTTAGTAAATGGGATTAAAAAAAGTGATTGTATAATTAAACCGATAAGCAAACCCCAAGCAAATACAAAGATTCCCCATTTTTTTGCAAAAAATAAGATGAAAAGAATTGTACATATCGTAACAAACATTTGTGAAACTGCAGGCCATAAAAAATGTTCATTTGCATTGTGTATTACAGTATTTATAGTTACTAGCACAGTGAAGATGATGGTTATATTAATTATCCTGAGTATTTTTATAGAAGTGATGCTGGTTTCCGAATCCAATCCACAAAATCCAAATTGGATGATGGCACGAGAAAAAATAAAGACAAACAATGTTATCAAAATAAGCACAATGAATGTGTAGTTTATGAGAATACTTGCCAATCTGTTTGCTTCTTCTTTATTTGTTAATTTATATTTTGTAAAAATCGGAATAAAAATAAGAATAAATGGTGATGAAAATATAGGAGTTATCCAGTTGGGTATTGTCAATGCAGTATAAAAAGCATCCATTGCTTTTGTAATTCCAAAATAATTTGCTACAAGTATTTCTTTGCCCATACTCAATATATGTCCTAAAATACTTGCAGCAGTAAGTATTAAATATGCTTTAGCGATTTTTATGTTTGTAGACATTGTAATTTTCTATTTTTGTAAGATGAATTTTACTGCGTTCAACGTAGACAAAATTTTTGTCAATTTTTTTGCTGAAATTTCGTCGGGTAAATTATCAGCAATTTTTCCAAACAGACTCTGTATCTCTTTAATTTGGACTAATCTTTCTTTTTGTATTTTAGATAATGAATTCCTTTTCTCAAAACCAACAATTGCAGAACTGAAGTTATTTAAAATTTTTTGTATCCGCATTCTTGTTCTTTTATAGATGACACTTACAAAATCGGAGTTTGCCTCGTAAAAATCTTTTCTTGTTCCATTAACCCATATTTTCTGTACTGCCTCCCATCTTTCAAGTTCCCTGATATTCAGTGAAACGCTGCCTTTGCTCATTTTGAGTGTCGTGGCAATAGTATCAAGTGAAAGCGGCTTATCACTCATATATAGAAGTCCATAAATCTGTCCGATGCTTCTGTTAAGCCCCAGTGCAGCACCCAGCTCGCCAGTGATTCTGATAAACTCTTGATTGAATGTATTATTTTTCATAGCGTTTAATATGTATTAAATGTTCTAAATATATTATAAAGAATTTTTTAGGTTTTGTCAAGTACTTTTTTGTAGAGTTGAAAATATTTTTTAGCGATGTAAGGCAGTGAGAATTTTTCAATTACGGTTTGCCGTGCATGAATTCCAAGTTTCAGGTAGGAGTTTATATTTGTAGATATAGCGGAAATAGTAGAACCAGCTTTATTTATGTCTCTAAAATCTATCAAAAGACCATTATGGTTATCAGTTATCACTTCTGCATTGGCTGGTATGTTATTCGCTAAAATAATAAGTCCACTGCTCATTGCTTCAAGAAGTGCGTTAGATAATCCTTCTCCGAAAGATGGCAGAACGAACAAATTGCTTACAGCAAGGAAATCCGCTACATTTTTTTGGAATCCAAAAAAATGGATATTTTTTTGTGGGAATGCCTTTTTTAATTCGTCCAATAATAGACCTTCTCCAATAATTAGAAGCATAATTTTTTCGGGTATTTTTTTCCATACTTCAAGCAGAATTTCAAGCCCCTTCCCTTTTTCTATCCTTCCTGTATAAACACAAATCAGTTTTTCAGAAGGGAAGTTGAACAACTTTCTTAATCGTATTTTTTCATTATCGCTGACCGGCTGGAATCTGCTGGTGTCAACGCCATTAGCAATTATAGAAATCTTTTTTTCAGGGAATCCCGCAGAAACAACTTCCTGATAAACTTCTTTGCTTGGAACAACAAAAGCGTCAAAATTTTGAGATATAATTTTAAGTTTTAGTTTTCCACAAGGTTTTGCAGTGGAGGTCTCAATATCACCAGTTTTTCTGGCACCGCCAAATTTCAGTATAATTTTTTTCCCGAGCAATTTTTTTATAATAATCGCTGGAAATGCATGAGATGAAGCGAGATAAACCTGGATAATATCATATTTTTGACGATTTTTAAGAAGAAACAAAAATGATGAAAACAAGAAAAAAAGTGAAGAAATAGTCCCTTTGCCACGCGAAAAGCTTCTATAGATACTCAAACCGTCTATAACTTCAAATTTTAAAAAGCCACTAAGTCGTGTTGTGAGAACAAAAACATCATTACCGGAATTAATAAGTGCGACTGCCAATCGCTGTGCCTGAAGTTCAGTGCCGCCGACAACAGGATAAAATCTTTCCAACAGCATACAGATTTTTAGTTTCATAAAGTTAGTATTAAAATGCTGCTAATAATAGTTAGCCATAAACCAGTTAAAAAAATAATATATTTTGGCTGAAAACTCTGCGGGTTAATAGTTACATTTTTGGGAAGTGTAATTTTATTTTCATAAAGATTTTTCGTAATTCTTTTCCAATCGCTACTCATATTTTTGGTTGTTATTACATATTTTATGTTATATCGGGACAACATTTTAGCATCAGGATTTTGTCTTAATTTTTCGGTGAAAGTTTCTATTCCTTCTGTAGTTAGGGGGTCATAGCCGGATGCGTTATAAATGTGGCGCGGTATATTTATATTCGTTGGAAGTGTATTTATGAAATCGTAATATGTCTTATTTTGTGAATAAGCATCCGGCAAAACAAGGTATTTTTTGCCATTAGAGATTTTTTGTAACAAAAAGATATTTTCTGTTTTTAAACTGAGCAGTTCTAAAAAAATCGTCGGATTAAATTTCTTGAAATTGAGATATAAATCAAAAAATGTTATCAAAAAAATTATTGGGATAAACTTATTAAATTGTTCTGTTTTTACCTGTGCAATCATAGACGCTAAAATGAATACAAACAAGAACATAATTGCAGCAGGATAGCGTATTTTTGAAAATGGCAAAACATATTTATAGAGATAGTAATACACAGGTGTATATCGGCCTAATGCAAGAATTATTATTATTGCAAGTGGAAAAATAAGATTCTTGGTAGTATTTTTTTGGAAAAAATAAATAATAACAAAAATTAACGGAAACAAACTGATATAAGATGATTTCAACCAATAACTATCTCTGATATCAATTTTTTTCTTTGGTAGTAGATTTGTAAAAATTTCAGTTGGCTTTACCGAGACACTTGATGCTTCTTCAAAAGTTAAACCATCTGTCCTGTTTGAGTTTTGAACAAACTCCCAGAATGGTATTATCTGTACTGCAGTCAGAAAAAATGTCAAACATAATGCAGTTAGCAAAGTGCCAAATCGTTTCTTATTCAGGAAAAACAGCATAAAAATAAGAGTATAAAAAAACACTTGCGGATGACCTGAAAATATCTGTATTGCAAGAGTTAGTGCTAACAAAATTTTTTTATTTTTGTTAAGAAAGAACAATCCCACAGGTAACCATACAGCGCTGCCTAAAATACTTAAAAACTCTACTCTTGTTGAAAGATAGCCACCGAATGTCCATGCAATTGCTCCAACAAGTGTGAACGAATTTTTAGCATTTAACAATTTAGCAATCAACCAGAAGAGTAATGCCGCGAGAAAAAAATGTATAACAATAAAAAGTTTGTATGCAATAGAAAACTTAAAAATATAGAACAAAATAGTGAAAGGATAAAACAGAGATGTTTCAGGATTGGCCAGAAACGGCTGACCAAAAAAAGTGTAAGGATTCCATAATGGTAGAACTCCATTTTGAATGTTCTCTGCTGCAAAAAGCCGATAAGGCATAAAAAGATTAAGTATATCTCTAAAAAAAAATATCTTATTAGTAAAAATTATACCATTGAAAAAAAACAAGGTACAAACCAGAAACAGAATTACTTGTTTTCTCATTTTTGGCAATTTTTCAGTCGGCAGTTATAGTACATTTGTACTATAACCGCAAGAATTTAAGTTTCAATATAAGGAATAGATATTCAAAGATTGTCTTTATTATTTTTATTTTACTTTTTCCTTTTTTTAAGTCATACCGTAAAACGAGTCCGACTTCATCAAACGAAGCGTTGATTTTAGAAAGTTTTATCAAAATTTCAGCCATACAGGTAAAACCGGTTTCAGTAACAAAATTATCGCTGTAATATGTTCTCGCTTTCTTGATAATTTTTCCGGAATATGCACGGTAACCGCTTGTATAATCTGTGACATTTTTTACTGGAAAAAAGAGTTTTAATAATGCCGAAGCAAACCCGCTTAAAATTTTTCTAAACTTTTTTAACCCGATTTCGTTTCCACCTGCTGTGTATCTGGATGCAACTACAACATCAGCACCGTTTTGAATTTTTTTTACAAGTTCTGTGATTAAACCAACAGGATGTGTATTATCAGCATCCATAGTTATCAAAATATCGTTTTCCTGAATAACGGTAGAAACATAGTTTATACCTGTTCGCATTGCTGCACCGAGCCCTAAATTTTTTTCGTGATTTATAATTTTTAAGGTAAGTTTCTGCTGTAAACCTTTTAAGAAATTAATTAAAATATTAACAGTCTCGTCGGTAGAACCATCGTTTACGAGCACAACAGAATGTGGCAGGTTGGAAAGTTGGTATCCAATACTTTTAAATAGAATTTCTATTCCATTCGCTTCATTAAATACCGGTAAAAGTAGATATATCACAACTAACTATTATACCAATTATAAGCAACGAAATCAACAGCCCGAGAATGAACAAAGCGGGATTATACAAAAAATATATCTTATAGTTTGGCGCATTTTGTAATTTTACTGAACGAAAAACAGAACTAAAAGTATCCTTTGCCATATCAGTTTTTTTGCCATTAACAAATGCCTGCCATCCCGGATAAAAAGTATCTAATAGAATCAGCATACCTGAATTTGTTGTTTCAATTTTTATTTTATCAGGTTCGTAGATAATGAACTCAACAGTTTTATTATTATTATTATTATTATCAACTATAAAACTTCTATCTACAAAATTTTTATTTTTATACACGAATAAATGACTCCTGAACACCAGTTCCCATTTTGTTGACTCAACAGGAGAATGAGATGGGAATTGGTAATCACTCAAAAGATATTTTACATTCATTTTTGATAAAAGTTCATTTGCTTCATCTGCGTTATTTTTTTTCTGTGCTTCTGTGATTAAATTATAGTGTTCCGTTATTTCCAAAGGTTCTCCTACACCGCCTGCATCAAAGAGATGAAATGGTATTGCTGAGAGTCCTTGCAGGCGGTCCTTTAATACATACCAGCCGATATTGCCATAATCAGGCACTTTAATTCTTGCTGACCAGGTTGTCTTTGGAGTTAAAAAGAATCTAAACATTGATTTATCCGACAGCAAAAAATTTGTAACAGGTCCTTTTTCAGAATAATACTTGTATTCTATTATAGGCTGAATTCTATAGGCATAAATTAAGAGTTCTACCAAAATTAAAAAAGAGACAAAACCTGATATTTTTCTTAATTGGTGAATTCCTGTAGCAGTTAGCATAACGAATATAAAAAACGGGATAAATAATATATGTGCAGGGTATCTGATAAAATTAAAGCCGGAAACATAACTATAAACAAATTGGAAAACGCAGGTTCTTGTACCGAGTGCAAAAAGTAGTGAAAAAACGACCAGAAAAAAATACAACACCAACTTTTTAGTTTCGAGAGTAGAATTCTTTTTGAACGATAGAACTACTCCAACAAGTAGAACTATAGTTGCAACAAATCCAATCCAGAATGATTTTATCCAGAAGTATTTCTCGCCTGAGAATTTGTCTGTAATATTTTTTTCTAAAAACACAGGTGATATCAGCGCTAAAAAATCGGCTGGCTTCATAGACCAAGCAACCGCATCTGATAGTATAAGCCCGGTTTTTCTTACAGAGTTTATAATAAGTTCTATTGATGGCAGAATCTGGACTGCTGATATGAGTAAACTAAAAATGATTACATATAGAAATCTTTTATATTTTTGTTCCACAACTGTTTCAACAAAAAGCAATATGAAAATAAGAAACAGAACTGGTGGATAGCCAGCGAACAGTGAAATTGCGGCTGCCAGTCCGCAGATAAAAGTGTTGCAATTGCTTGAAAAAAAAAGCAGTATTAACGGCAACCAGACAGCTGCCCCTAAAATACTCAGAAACTCAATTTTAGTAATAAAATAACCGCCAAATGCAAAAAGTACACTGCCAGTAAATGATGCGATACTTTTTATTTTTTTTGAACGAAGATATAAAAACAAAAATAATGCAGCCAGAAATGTATGACAGATAATATAAGATTTAAGTCCCGGTATGAACCCGAAGATATAGAAAAATACTGAAAACGGATAAAAAACAGCTGACTGAAAATTTGCCAGTAATGGCATTCCGCAGTAGGAATACGGATTCCACAATGGCATTTTGCCGTTAATCAGCGATTCACATACTGCAAATTTCCATGGTTGAAAGATATAAGTCAAATCCCGTATAAAAAATATTTTCTGCTGAAAAATAATTTCAGAATACTGAAAGATTACAATAAGCAACAAAAAAATAATATAAAGTTTATCTCTCCTTGACATAATTTTGCTTTTCTAAAAACTCTATTTTATTCTTCAGCCGTTTTATTTCGCTATCGTTATGAAGTTTTTGATATATTAAAATAAGATTTTTCAGATGTGCTGGTTCTTCAGGTTCGTAATATGCTGCAAGGTTTGCATAATGTAATGCGTCTGAATATTTTTTCTCAATAAAATAGACAGATGCCAGATTTGAGTATGCAACTGCATTTACCGGCTTTATTTCTAACGAGATATTGTAATTAACAATCGCATCCTGCAATTTCCCAGTATTCATATAAAAGAAGCCGAGTGAATTATAAACATCTGCAATATCAATAGAAAGCAATGTTTTTTCATAACCTGACAGGGTAGTGGCAGTTTGGATAGATGGTGAACTTGTTCCTTGAAATAATTTGTAAATTGAGATAATATTTTGATATTCCTTTTCTGCGGTCTGAAATCTATGTTGTTTTTCGGCTGTCATTGCCAGAAAATACCGTGCAGTTAAATAATTAGGTTCGTTATGTAACGCTTTAAGCAGATAAAACTCAGCCTTATTAAATTCCTGTGTATCATAATAGATTTTGGCAAGCGACATAATAGCAAATGTGCTGTTCGGGTTCAATTCAACTGATTTTTTTAGCTGTTCAATCGCATCAGTTCTTCTATTGGTTAAATAGAACAATTCGCCAAGTTGCCGTCGATAGTCAAAATCGTTTGGTGAGTATTTTACTGTTTTTTTATAAAGTTCAACTGCTTTTTCCGGCTGGGTATTAACAAATTTATCAGCCAATTTTTTGTATTTTTCTGCATCAATTGGTTTCAAGAAAAAATTTAGCGTATTAAAAACAAATAATGCTAACAGGAGAAATATAATATATCTACGAGTATTCGTAATGTTTAGGAATTTCAGTAAACCCCGCTCCTTATAGGGGCGGGGTAAATTGTTCTCGTATTTATACGGGTCAATTTGTGTATCGTAAAGGATATCAGCGGTTGCAAAAATTAAAACAAACATTGTAGCAGGCAGATGCAGATTGAAATCAACAAATGAATGTCCGAGTATTGCTGCAAAAACAACTACTGAATTATTAGAACTTTTTAATGCACTTCTAATGATGATTATTAATATCCACACAAAAACAGCAAACGCAAAAAGCCCGCCTTCTGCTGCGATTTGCAAAAATTCGTTATGTGCGAACCGTGTAATTTTAGCATATTTTGCGAGTAGATTATTCGCAGGAAAATTGTATTTGTAAAATAGAAGTTCAAAATTACCGGGACCAGTTCCTAAAACAGGATTCTCCTTGATTATCTTTATAGCAGCATTCCATATTTCTAATCGCTTGAAAGCGTATACATCACCGCCATCCATTTTCACGATATTTGTTATTACTCCTTTAGGAAGCGAAATGAATACAATCAAAACTCCGATGGTAAAAATGAATATTCCCCATTTTTTAAACTTTAAGAAAAAAACCGTCAGAATTCCGCAGAGTAATGAAAACAATCCGCCTCTTGAATGCGTTAATGCGATTGCAATCCAGAAAGCCAGAAACAGTATAGAAAAAGCAATTTTTGTTTTTAGTTTGGTTTCGCTAAAAAATAAAAACGCCAGAATAAACGATGCGCCTGCAGAAATATATCCAGCTGCTAAATTCGGGTTTGGGAATGTTGCCTTTGGTGTTTTGCCAGAAAAAAACTGGAGTATTACAATTCCTGAAATTATGAATGAAATCAAGACAAGCCCATCATAAAAAAATTTACGAAATACCTTGTTATAAACAGTAATCAAACAATAAAAAAACATTAGATATGAAAGAACAAGAAATAACATATTAACCGAAGAATTCAAGTATAAAGTAGTTGCAGTTGAAAAAACCGTGAATATCAAAAACAACAGAATTGGGATATCTATTAAAGTTTTCTGTATTTTGTGAAAGTTTATGGTGATAAAAAAAACGATAAAAACAACCGTCTCAAACACAAAAATCGCAGTTGGGTCTTTTGAGCCGTTAAAAAAAGGTGTCAGCAGAAAAACAGCGAATAGCAAACAGTGAATAGCAAATAGTTTATTTGTTTCGGATATTTTCATAATTTTTTTTCTGCAACTTTGCTGCTTTATTAAGTTCAATTTCCGCTTCGTCTAAATATGTATAGTATTTTGTAAGTTTAAAGTATTCCTGATAAACATTAGAAAGATAGAGATATGTTTGCGGGTTGTTTCTATCATACTGTAATGCTTTATTGAAATGCAGTTGTGCGGTATTATATTTTTTTTGGTCAAGCAGGTATTTGCCCATTGCGGTTTCGCGGTTACCCAGAAAGATTTTTGTCAGTGAATAAATTGCGGCTGAAACAAAAAAAACAGCCAGCCATTTAAAAATAGTTGTTTGGTTTTGTGTAAGTGTTACTGGAACAGGTTTTTCTTTTCTTGAGCAAATACCTAAAAAAGCCCATAATAAGATTGCGTTTGCCGGTATCAACAATGAATAATCAAAAAAGCCGTGAATAAGCATTGCAGAGATTGCGACAAAAAACGAGCTATTTTCAGCAGTTTTTGTTTGCCTAAAAATTTCTACAAGAAACCAGAGGAATGCTAAAAATCCGAAGAGTCCAATTTCTGCGGCAGTTTGTAAAAAATAATTATGCGCATAAACAGAATTCAGTCCACTTAATTTATATTTCGGGTAGGCATCTGCAAGAGCATTCAGTCCAACACCTGTAAAAGGTTTTGATAAAATCATTTTTCCCGCTGTAAGCCACCATATAATTCTGTTAAACGAATCCCTGCTGTTTAGTTTTAGTATAATCAAAAAAACGGATATTCCAACAAGGAGATAGATATATTTTTTAGGTAGGCGCTTTTTAATTAGATAACAAAAAACCAAAAATCCAAAGTTTAATGAAATCCAAGATGCTGTTGAACCGGTCAACGCAAGCGCCGCTACAAAAATAATAAGCAAACAGTAACCGAACAAGTGTTCGGTGCCGAACATTTGTTCGGTTGGGCTCTGGGGTCTATAGATAAAGGAACTAAAAGTCAGACATATAAGTCCTACAAGATAGCCGGCAAAGATATTAGGGTTATTCATAAAAGACGCGATATTTCCGCCTATAAAAATTTTCTGATAAAATCCGTAAAACGCCAGAATCAATCCGCTTATCAGAGCCGGCGGTATGATATATTTTTTATCTGTATATTTTACAAGATAAAAAATTGCGATATAATTCAAGATATTAAAAAATTCGTTTCTGGATTCGTAGAAATTGAACGAAGTAAAAATGGATATAAAACAAAAAAGTGTGAATATGAATAAAGGTAGAAAGGTAGAAAGGTAGAAAGGTAGAAAGGTTTCTTTTTTAAAAATCAAAATTAAAATTGCAAGGAGTGTTATCAGATGTATTATTGTTTGTGCCCACAAATCCCATGAAGCACGCATTAACGGCGAGATTATCAGGGTTGTTGCAATAAAAAAATTTATTACCACTGTTTGCTTTTGGTTGATTTTTTAGCAGTTGAGAATTTATAGATAAGGTAGGCAACTACTATTACGATACCCGGTGTTTGCAAGATTTTTAGTTTTGGTATCATTACACCTAAAAGCAATGGTATAATTCCTACGAATGGGAAAACATAATCAATAAAAATTTTAGCACAGCCGCTTTTTTCGCTACCAATCTGTACCTGTGGTGGAATACTCACCATTGATATTGTTGCCAGTTTCCGAACCGCTTCCACCAGCACAAGATTTGTTGGCTCTTTTGCCAGTTTTTCTTTGTACTGTTTAACGAGCAAATCAATTCTGTTCTGTTTAACACCGAGCGAAATTATTGAATTATGTATTTCCGGATTATTCGGTTCTTTCAAGAGTGCTTTCTCGTAAACATTTTGTGCGAGCAGATAAAACGCCTGTTCTTTATCAGTATCGCCTTTTGTTTCATAGACCTGTCCAAGTTTCAGCAGTGAGGTAGGATTCGTTGGTTCTATTTTTAATGCTTTCTGATATTCTGAAATTGCTAATGTGATATTACCTGCTATTTTGTAAGCATCGCCTTGTTTGATATAAACAAGTACATCTTCGTTATTCATAAAATAATCAGCCACAGATGAACACAGAATAACACTGAATAGATTCCCGACAGAGGCATTCGGGAATGACATTTTTCTGTGATTTTCTGTGAAATTCTGTGGCTTTAATCAAAAATTAAATTATTAAAATTGGAGTCCGACGGAAATCCTGTGTGTGGCTTCCCACTCGCCATATGACACATATGCATAATCAATACAGAAAGTTATTGCACCTTTTTTTGATGCTGATGAACCGAAAAAGCTCTCGCCACCGCCCAGCCCACCTTCACCGCCGAGTTGGTTTTTTATCCCAACGCCTGCGGTTAAGCCGCCGCCGATATCTTTCATTGTTTCATAGCCGATACGGACTGACATTAGCGGGCTGAATGCGTACTCACCGCCAAGATGCAGTTTCATATCTGCATCGTTTGGTTTTTCTAAATCACTGCCGATAGTAAGTTTCTGAACTGGCGTAAATCCGATACCGCCGCGGATAATCAGTGGCAGTTTATTTTTTGTATCGCCTATTTTTGCTTTCGGACCGAGATTCAGCACTGATAATCCCAGTGATAGTTTATCTTTGACAATTGTAAACAGCCCGCCGACATCCGCTGCTAGTCCTGAGCCTTTTGCCGCATCGTAGTCCTGCTGGATAAACTTCACTCCGCCGCCAATAGCGAGCATATCTAATTTTTTGGCATAATAAACCGCGCCGGCTAAATTAGAGATTTTTGCATCACCAAGCGAAACTCCATCATCATTCGTTTTCTCTATTTTATCTACAGTAAGATATGTGATACCAAGCCCGAAGGTGCCAAATTTATATGTAGGCAATGCAAACGACAGGTATGAACTCATCATATCCTGATACATTGCGGAATATGTAACTGAGACCTCTTTTTTAGTAAGAGAACCGAGCCCTGCGGGATTATAGTATATGCCGTCTGCGTTATTTGCGATTCCAGTGAATGCGCCGCCCATCCCGATAGGTTTTGCACCCTGTTCTAATTTCAGGAATGTAGCGGTAGCAGTGCCTTCGTTAGATGCAAAAAGACAAGAAGCAAGAAACAAGAAGCAAGAAGCAAGAATAATTTCTACAGTTTTCATTTTAGCCTTTAAGCGGGTTTTAATGTTCTGAGGATTTCCCTTGTTTTTTCACCATCACTCACTATTAAAAGTGAAATTTTTTCTATCAACTCTCTTGTTGATTCTCTTGTTAATTTACCTTCTTCTTTAATCAGATTTTGGGTTTCTTTACGCATTTCTTGAATCAAACTTTGAGTTTCTTGAATCAAACTTTGTGTTTCTTTATGGTTTTGTTGAATAAGTTCTTCTGTCCTTTGTGTAATTTCTTTAATAACTCTGTTATTGCTTTTGTTATTAAGATACCACACGAAACCCATTATCACGCCAAAAATACTCAACCCGATTTCCATTTAATTTGCTCCGTCCCTATTTTATTTTTTCACCGGTTAATGTCTCAATAACCAATTTTGCTTTTTCAAAACCTCCTTTTATTGCATTTACATCACCTGTACCGCGATAATATCCTGTGATATGTAATATTTCATATACAGTTTGGAATGCGCTTTTGATTTTGCCATTATGCACAAGGTTCTTATTCAACAATTCCCAGTATTGTGTAATAGAAGTTGGAATCCTGTCAGCCGGGATTCCGCGTTTTATCAAATAACCATTAATAGCAAACAGAACAGATAAATAACATGTAGATGCGGATTCTCTAACATGCTTTAAATCCTGATACCTATTATATTCAACTTTTGTCTGTTTTAACAAATTTTTTGCATTTTTATAGTATCTGACTGCTTCTTTAAAGTATTCTTCTTGGGTTATTAATTTTTTATTTTTCATTTTCATTTTTACCTTAATTTTAACCTGCCTTTCTTTATTGTATCACTATCAATTTTTTGGTTACTGAGTATGTGCTTGTTCCATCTTTTGCTGTTATTTTATAGATATACACGCCGCTACCTACTTTAGCGCCTACATTTTTTGAACCATTTACCAAATTCCAAGTTCTTGTTTTTGAACCCGCGGAGGTATCTTCCCATTCATCCGTATAAACTAACTCACCAAGTATATTGTATATCTCAAGTGAAAGTGTTGAAGCAGCGGTTATGTTATATGCGATTGTTGCCAAGTTAACTCTTTTTGCAGGATTTGGATATGCCTTGACCGAATTTTCAAACGAAGTAACAGTCCCCGCGGCTGTTATACTAACTGAGAAACTGCGGGTATAGTTTTTCGAATTACCAGTTGTATCAATTGCTGTTATACTGATTGTATATGTACCATTTGTATTTACAGTTTGGGTTGGTGTAAATGTTAATGTATCCGTACCATCGTTAGTAGTAGTGCCTGAGACAGATGTTGTAGTAGCACCTGTAAGTGTTAAACTGATTGTGCAAGCACTGATATTCACACCGGAGCCACCGGTTTCATCTGCAATATCAACTGCTACAGAGGTAATTGGCTGATCTATTGTCTGACCTGCTGAAATTTCGCTACTATTGACATACCATTTACTGATAGTTGGTGCTGTAGAATCCTGTGCTGTTTCTGCCGCTGTTTTATCAATAGTAATAGTTGTTTCAATAGGTCCGTCATTACCCTGTGCATTAAGCGCATTATTCCCGTAGCCATCCCGTCCAGCAAATGAAACAGCATAGATACCATTTGCTAAAGTGCCGCCATTTTGGTCTAAGCCATTCCATGTTTCTGTATATGTTCCATATTTCCGATAAAAAACAAGCACCTTTTTCAATTTTGACGCATCAACTGCAGTTTTTGCGTCATTAAGTGGCAGTGGAAACCCTGTATAATAATGATAGGTATTACTACCAAGAAATGTTAAGTCACCTTCAGATGTAGCGCGAGTAAACGCAGTTCCTGAAGAACATATTAAAATATACACATTAGCATCGCCATTGATAGTATAGCCGATTGAAGCGGTACCACCTGAACCCGAAATACCCTGTGTTGTTATTTTTGTAATTCGCAGGATATCAACCGGTATACAGCCAAACCACTGTCCTACGAACCGTGGAGTGCCTGTATAAGGGTTATGCGTGTATGCTTTGAATAAGACATAATAAACGCCGTTAGGAACGACATTTCCTGACGAATCCCTGCAATCCCAAACTTCTTCATTTGTATAGCTGTTATCTGCCATTTGGAAACTTCTTGCTGCGCTTGTTAAGTTTGTATAATCAACTATTGTTTTTATTAGGGCTTGAGGGCTAGTATTAGAGCGTTCACCATCATAAACAGTGTCTACATCTGACGAACTATATGTAAATGTTCCGTTTGGAGAATATATTTCCATATTTATATAGGCATCCCATTTAAGTTTATATGTAAAAGTCCATTTCTGCCCGAAGCCATCCTGTGAGCCGGCTGCATCTGCCCGTTTCATATTATGGATAAAATCAAGTTCATCGGCAGTAAAATAATACTCTGTAGTAATACGAATATTGGACTGATCTTTAGCGAGATTTCGTGGCCATTCAGCAGTTCCAGTATCTAATGCAACCACGAGGTACCTATAATCCGCACCAAAATTGGTATCACACATTGGTGAAACTTGGTCTGTAAAAGTTGTTTCATCTGTATAACCCAGGTAAATGGAACCATTTTTAGTAGAGGGATTAACATAATAACCGGGATAAATGTTGTCGGCACCGTTAATAGTGTACTTCTGATATTCAGGAGTTGCCTGACCGAACTGACGGAATACATGGTAATATACTACCGAAGTTGAAAAAAGCGGATCTGCATCAGACCAACTTATTGTATTCGTATAAGACTCAGGCGACCATGAGACATTCCCTTGCTCAATACTTACAGCAAATGTTTTGTTTAGAGTGATGAAACACAACAAAAATAAAACAGCAACAATTCCTATTTTTCGCATATTATTTTTATTTTACTTCTATTGTTTTTAATCTTACTTCATGATTCTTTAACCATTCCCGTTGTTCACGGAGTAATGTATAATGTAGTTGTAATCGTTTTTCAATATACATATTCATTTTATGCTGTTCAATGTTTGCTTTTTCCATATCAGCATGGAACTGAACATTCATTTTTCGCTGTTCCCGCACAAACTTTACTAACTCTTTTAGAATCTTATTAGTATTATCCATTTCTGACCCCATTTGGTTATTTAAAGATATAATGCTTTATCTTTTGAAGAATAAAAACAAAACAGTGGTAATGGAAGCGAACTGTCCAATCCAGTGCATCAGCGCCTTCATCTGAAAGTTTTTCACGTAAAATTCGTGGTATAGCAATTACAGCCATATTGAGGTTTATCCCTGCTTAATTCATAAAAGTTTTACCAAAGTGGCTACTATTGCGGCTTGGGCTACGAGCATACCTGCAACCCATTTGATTATTTCGGTTTTAAGTTCTGCCAATCTTTGGTCAAGATATACCTTTGTAATAAGTTGGTCTTCTATGGTTTCTTTAAAAGTTTCGGCTATTTCTTTAGCAGCTTTTTCAGTAAGGTCGGCTTTTTTTAACCGTTCAAAAATCTTTAATGTATCAACTGCCGTATTCATCATATTGGACTTTCAGTATAACGAGGTTAAAACATCAGCACTATATCAAGATAGGCGAGGAAACCTCGCAACTACTTTCCTCCGTCCCCATTCTTATCTTAGAAAACCAAATAAAACGATAAGGAAACCAATGATACTAAAACCAACAGCTAAACGGGTAAAAAGACTGGTAATTTGCCTGTCTACCTGTTCAAATCTGCTATCCACTTTTTCAAACATATTTATTCTTTTAACCACTGAAACACTGAATAGATTCCCGACAGAGGCATTCGGGAATGACATTATTCCGTGATTCTGTGCTTCAGTGGTAAATACTTTGGTTTATTCATTATACAAAATAAATAAATTTTGTCAAGCAAAAAATAGATAGTTACAATTTTTTTTCTTAATGGTAATACAGCCGCAAATGGTCTTGTAAAACAGTCAATGGCAGCTGACCTGTCCCATATGGTTTGTTGATGTAAGAGTAAACAATCAAAGAACCAAACAGCGGTGAAATTAAACGGGATATATTACCAGTTTTACCTAACGAAATAGTGATTAGATTTTGGGCTTTATATTTTCGGGTAAACTCCATCAAGTTAACAACATCGTCTGGCTTATTTGCTTGTGTTGCGATTTTAACTATATCAGCGCCTAGCTTTTTAGCTTTTTTTACGATACCTGTTAATACTTTTTTTACAGGTGTCTTCTTAAAATTATGAAACGAGACAATAACCGTTTTCTTGTTTTTTTTAGCAAGTTTTACAACCGCTGAGATGATATCCGATTTTAATTCTATGTCCACAACATCAACCAATCTGATAGCTCTCTTGAAAATCTCAAGTTTTACTGTGTCAGTGATTTTTTTTTCGCCACCTTCTTCTTTACTCCGAACAGTTAAAATCAGTGGCAGTCCTGTTTGTTTTCTGATTTTTACAATATCTGTTATATACTCAAGATTTAACTTCTTAAACTGGTCTACTCTGATTTCTAAAATGTCAATTCCGGATAGTTTTTTTATTGTATTATTAGCTTCTTTATCGGAAATAACTACTGCTATTTTAGGTTTCAGTTTAGCATGTTTTAATAGAAATTTATTCACAAGAAAATTTTTTAACCACGAATTAACACGAATAAACACTAAAAAAGGTAATTAAAAATTAAAAGATTGAGCAAAAATTGAATTAGTACATTTGTACTAATTGAAAAGCATAGGAATTTCCTTTTTTGGACGCAGATGTACGCAGATTTTTAAAATATAAATTTTAAATCTGTTTTTTCTGCGAAAATCTGCGTCCTATTAACTTGTTGTTGTAGTCCAGATATTTTCTTAATTTTAACCTTTAACCTTTAACCTGTAACCTTATTTTATTCTTTCATTATGTAAGGTGTTACAAATACAAGAAGTTCCGTTTTGGTTTTTTCATTATGCTGATTCTTGAAGAAACTGCCAAGCACCGGCAAGTCGCCTAACAGCGGCACCTGTGAAATACTGTTTCGTTCCTGGTCTGTTATCATACCGCCAATCACTATTGTTTCGCCATCTTTTACCAGCACTGTAGTTTCTGCATTCCGGGTTGATATTCGCGGTGGTGTGCCTCCACCAGCGTAAGAAACCTCTGGTTTCACGTTCATTGTGATTCTGCCGTCTGCATTTATTGTTGGTGTTACTGTTAATTGGATTCCTGTTGTTATGTAAGTGGTAGATTGCGTAGCACCAGCGGTTGTTACGGTAGTTTGCGGGATAGGTATCTGGTCGCCAACGACAATTTTTGCTTCCATATTATTCAATGTTGCGACGCGTGGTTGAGACAGGACTTTGGCATTACCTTTGGCTTGCGCAGCAGCCAGCCGTGCAGTTAATAACATATCGCTTTTGAAATAACCGAATGTAAATGAACCCACAGTGCTCGCTGAAGGTGCTGCAACACCTACACCTGAAGGTTCTCGTTTGTCTTCCTCAGTCGCGCCATAATCAACAGAATCACTATCAGAGGTACCGATTCCTGAAGTATCGCCACCTGCGATATCGCCTTTTGCAAGGTTCCATTCAATACCTAAATCTTTTGAAGTTTCAAACTGTATTTCTACAATTTTGGCTTCTATCAAGACCTGCTCGGGCTTCACATCTAACTTCTTTATCAGTGTTTGTGCTCTCAAAAGCCCTTCCGGTGTAGATGTAACTATTACGCTGTTGGTTCTATCGTCGGTTTGGACGGTAATTTTCTGGTTTTCAGCAGTCATAATAGCTGTTAGTTTGGCGCTCATATCCGATGCTTTAGCATAACTCAGTTGATAAATCTGTGTTACCTGGACTGCATCTGCGCGTTCTTTAGCAAGTGTTGCAGGTGTCATTATTCTAAGGATATTTGTGCCAACCTGTTGCAAAACAAATCCTTTCATTTGAAGGATAAGCGACATCGCTTCGTCAAATGGCACATTCTCAAGATGGAGTGAGACAGTGCCGGTGACATCATCGCTGTAGATGATATTCATCCCGGTTTTTACTGCGAGCACCTGAAGTACATCCTTTATATCCGCATCTGTGAAATCAAGTGTGACCAGGTCTTTTGGTAATTCACCGGATTTGAGAGTGGGTTGGGTTGGTTGAGTCTGTTGGGTCGGTTTTTTTGCTTCTGGCTTTTTTGCTTTCTGTTTTTTACTGATTGTTGGTGTAATTGGCACAGTTCCTTTTTCCTTTATTTCTTTCACAAGTTCCAGATGTTCTTTATCAGGTATATTGGGTTTGATTTCTACTTTTTCCACCCTTTTCGGTTCTGTTACTTTAGCGATACTTATTGGTGCAGTGCTGGGTTTTACTATCTCCTCTGGCTTGGCAGCAGGTGTAGGTGCAGGAGTGGGTGTAGGTGCTGGTGCCGCGACTGCTGGCTTTACAGTTTCGGTAGATTTTGCAATTGTAGTAGTAGATTTCTTTTTTGGTTTAGGTTTGCTAACGACGGTAATTGTAGATTTAGCGACTGCTGGCTTTACAGTTTCGGTAGATTTTGCAATTGTAGTAATAGATTTCTTTTTTGGTTTAGGTTTGCTAACGACGGTAATTGTAGATTTAGCGACTTCTGGCTTTACAGTTTCTGTAGATTTTGCAATTGTAGGGGGTGGTGTAGCAGTTTTCTTTTTAGGCGCTGGTTTAGGTTTAGGTTTAGGTTTGCTAACTACAGCACTCGTAGATTTAGCGACTTCTGGTTTTACAGTTTCAGTAGATTTTCGAACTGATGAATCTGTAATAACTTTTTCTTTAAGTGTGATAGATATTTCGTTATTTGTTGATTTTGATGAAAACCGCACCGGCTTTTTTAAGTCAACAACAATCCGTGCTATTTTTCGAGGTTTATCCTGATACTGTCCGCTACGGATTCCTTTTATGAAACTTGTCTCAGCGGTTATTTTGCTGGTTATTGCGTATTCGCAGTTGCTTAATTCTATAACCAGTCGGCTTGGTTCAGACATACTGAATATATTGAACTTTGTTTTTGAAGAAACCGATACAGTCAGTGTATCTTGGTTTTCTGCAGATTTTACAGTGATGTCTTTTAGTTGAGACGCATATGAAGAAGCAAGAAGCAAGAAACAAGAAGTAAGAAGTAAAATCAATTGCCACCAATTTTGAATTTTGAATTTTGAATTTTTCATTTTTTCTTTTCCTCCCCACCTTTTCTTAGTTTTAATTCCAGTTTAGTATTATCACTAAAAAGCGTAACCATATTTTTGCCAATAACACCTGCTACTTTTGGTATAATTTTATTTTTTCTATCGTATAATTTCCCGTTTTTCAAGATATATGACCCGCCGGATGTATCTGCGATTAACGCGATACCGCCTATTTTTGGGTCTCTAAAGATTCCTTTGAGTTGTAATGTAGCGAGTTGTTCATCTGATAATACTGTGCCACCTTCACCTGCGATAATTGATGATGAATAACTACCACCCGCAGGAATCAACGGGTCGCGATATTTTCCGCCAGTATAAGTATATTTTGGTAAAGGTGGTGGTGGAACATATTGTGGAATCTTTGGTTTCGGTCTTGGTGTAATCTGCTGAGATGTCTGTGTCAGTTGTGTTGACTTCTTCCCGCAACCAATAAAAGAAGCAGAGAATAGAGAGAAGAGAATAGAAATTAGGAAAATAGAAATTAGGGAATTAGGGTTGGTTTTTTCCCTAATCTCCAAATCTCTTAATCTCTTAATCTCTGAATTCTTAATTTCTGTTTTCATTATTTTGCCATATATGTAGCCAGTTTCAGTGATGCTGAGATTGTATCCGGCGATTCTTTAGTTGGTGGCTTAGGTGTCAGAATAATATCAAATGCATTAAATACACGCTCATACTGGCCTACTTCAGCCAGGAAATTAGCCAGATTATGATATGAGCCTGTTAACTGCATAGAAATAGGTATTTCTGAATAATATGCTTTTGGATTTTCTTTTGACGGTGTAAAATTCTGGATATTCAGTTTATGTTTTTCCAAACTTCTGGTTAGGTTTCTGATAAGGTTAGGCAATTCTTTTGATTTTGGCAATTTTTTCTCCATTTCTCGCGCTTCAATTTCTATTATTTTGAACTCAGCTTCCAGCACTTCAAGTTCCTGTGCAGCACGGCGGGTTTCATCAAGTTTTGCCTGTTTCTGTTCTAAATCCTGTTCTAGCCGTGTAATCTCGCCTGTGATAGGTTTATACAGGTATTTCCAGTACGCCCATAAACCTACAAGGATTACGACTCCGATTGCGCCTTTTTCCTGATTTGTTAGTTTTCTCATATTTTTCAGTGTTTTCAGTGACTTCAGTGTGAACCTGCTACACCAAAACCTTTCTTTAATAGTTCTATAACTTCTTCATGGCGCTGTTCTGCTCTTGTATCCATTTTCTCAAATAGCTCTTTAAGCATTTCTCGTGTTAATTTAGATTCTTCTACTATAAGTTTTTCTGTTCGTTCTGCAACTTCTTTAATAAGTTTTTCTGTTCGTTCTGTTGTCTCTTTAATTATCTCTTTTATTACCCTGTTGTTATTCTTGTTATTAATGTACCATACCCAACTTAACAAAACCCCAACAATCGCCAACCCGATACCTGTTTCCATATAAACCAACCTCCACTTTTTTTAATTTTTAATTTTTAATTGCCGTTATTTCCATATCTGGTTCACATAATCTACTTTTATTGAGAACTGTTTTATTGGGACACCTTTATCACCAACTGCGGATACTATTCCGCTGATTTCTGGATTCTGGAAAATTGTTGAATCTTCCAGTGTTTGTAACAAATCTGCGATAATATAATTATCATATGCGGTTGCATTGAATGACAGTTCTGTTTTTGTATCGGCTGATTTTGTAGCCAGGTTCAGCAGCCATAAACCTGTTGGTAGTATTTTTGCCATATTTTCCATCAGGATTGGGTAGACAAGTCGTGTTTTTACGAGTTGTTCAAGTGCGCTTTTTTTGGCATTCACAGTATCACGCTGTGATTTCAGCCGCGCTATCTGGTCAATTACTGTCTGGAGTTGTGCGAGTTCTCTGTCAACTGTAATAATTTCTTTCTGGATTTTTGACCGTCGGGCTACTTTTGAGGTATATGTAAAACCCAACACAACCAGTACAGCAACGCCGGCACCGATAGCCATAATTTTAATTTCCGGATGTTCTACTTTTGGAATCTGCTCTTTCGGGATAAGGTTTATTTTAGTCATATAATAACTACAAGTTAAAAGTGAAAGGTCAAAGGTTAAAATTGTTGGTTTTTATTTTAATTTTTCCCTTTAACCTTTAATTTTAACCTGCCTTTATTTCACATCATCTCGGGTTCGTGTAGCAAGCCCGACTGCTACGGCGTACTGCGAAAAATTCTGTATATTACTAGCCGAAAGTACCGGCTCTGTGGCTATTTTTGAGAACGGGTTAAATATCTCAACAGGCAGTTTTGCCTGTGATTCTATATACTTATCAAGTCCTTTCAGCAACGCACCTGCGCCACAGAGATATATTTTGTTGATTATCTTTTCAGTTATAGATTGTGTCTGATAAAAATCTATAGACCGCTGGCATTCTGCCATCAATTCTCTTGCAGGCGACAGCAGGATGGTTGAAAGTTGTAATACCTCGTCATTCCCGTTTGAGAGCGCTTTTTCTTTTTCGTCAGGTGTCACAAGGATACCGAATTTCAATTTTTTGTCTTCGGATTGTTTCCAATCAATCTGCAGGTTTCGCTGGATTGCTTTAGAAAACGATGATGATGCGATAAAAATATCGCGGATTACCCTAGAGGTCCCGTTTTCAATAATACTGATATTAGTAGTTGAGGTGCCGCAGTTTATTACAAGATATGTACTTTGGAGTTCCTCGTCGGTTGCATTGACTGCGAGTGCGTTTTCAATTGCAAACGAATCTACATCAACCACAATCGGTCTTAAACCCGCTTCTTGAAGGATATCTATTTTATTCTGGATAATTTCCTTTTTTGCCGCAACAAGAATCGTTTCCATTTTGGTAGCGCCTTCTTCTACGATATCGCCAAGTATCTGGAAACTGATATTTACATCATTTATCGGGAACGGGATAAACGGCTCGGCTTCAAACTGGATAGTTTTAGAAAGCTGCTCGGAAGTAAGTTTCGGGAATTTGACATATCGCACTATTACGGAATTGCCTGATACCGAGGTTGCGGCATCTTTTGCAGTAATTTTCTGCTCCGCGATAATTTGTTTGATAGCATTAACTGTGAGTTGTTTTTTTTCAAGTGGTGTGGTTTCTGCTTGTTCAGGATTGGTTGTGAGCGCGGATGCATATTTATCTAGCGTCCATTTCCCGTTAGCAAATTTCAGCTGAACCAGTTTGACAGAATAATTACCGATATCAACACCGACGACTTCTCGCGGTTTAGCAAACGGCAATTTTATTTTTTTCAATTTTTCTGCAATTTGTATAATTTGTGGTGGTAAATTCATAATAACATAATTATAAAGAATTTTTAGCATTTTGTCAAGTGTTTTTTTTGTAGAACGCGGAACAGACGCAGAACGATACGCAGAACAGACGCGAAATATCATCGGTAAAAAAAAAGTAGTCGGCATTTAAATGCCGACTACTAAGTTTTTGCCTTTAACTTTTAATTTTAACCTTTAACCTTTAACCTGCCGTTATCAATCGGTTCCTACCTGGGTTGATATAATATTTGTTGGCTTTTTTGTTACAGGGTCTACTTTCAGATATGTTGTGATTGTTCTTGTCACACCGCCAACAGTAACTCGTGATTTTATCATCACACGTGGTGGCGATACAATTTTGCCAGCAAATCTTGTAATATCTACCCAGCCGTAATCGCGGTCGTGTACTCTACCGCATCTACAAACATCGGATGAATCATCAAATGTTTTTTCGTAAGGGTCGGCTATTGAATCACCCCAGATAATTCTATTACGATGCGAGCCAGCATAATTGGTTCCTGTTACCGTTGGGATTGGGTTACAGCCGCCGTGGACTTCATTATAATACGCCTGCGGGTCGTTATCACCATTACACGCCCAGAGACGATAGTACAGGAAGCAAACAGATGAGTACATAATATCGTAATCAGATGGTGCTGGAATATTCGCCATCCAGATACCATTCCCATCGCTATCAACCTGTAGTGGTGACATTGAAACAATTCCTGAAATATATCCCGCGGTTGCCGCACTACTTTCTACACTGGTATAACTGTCGTCTTCAGTCGCCTGCTTATCTACATTACCAATTCTTATCATTTGGTATGTACTATCAGCAAGGTTCGTTCCAGAATAGTCAGCAACTTCTGCGCCATTCACAGTGCCGTCAATATCTATCCAGGACCACTGGTTTGTCGCAACTGATGATGCAGGTCGTCGCCAGACATAATAACACAGGACATCATGTGCATATCTTCTACCAATCGTTGTTCTGCCTTCAAGCCCTTCGTCATATGCGTCCTCGGTTCTACCGCCTTTAATACCTGAGTTCTGGGATGTTGGTAATGTATTGACTGCAGGGACATTGTTCCCATAATAAAGCGAATTATCAGTAATCTGTGGGTCTCTGAATGTATTATGGACATAATTTGGGTTATCAATAAACATTGAAGTCCCGTAAGACATACCGGCATTTGTGAATCTACCATTTGCGGTATCAAACAAGCCGACATAGATTCTAACCTGCTCAATAGTAGAGCCACAGCTTGTTGTTGTAGAGCCGAGCACCTGTGAAGGCCATGAAGGTGCAGAATGTGTTGATGGCAGCACACCACCATTAGTTATACTGCCAACACCTGGGATAGTATAAGGCAGATATGCGACAGGTCGTGTGTAGTCGTCTTGTAGCACTTTATATGTGAATGGACTCGCCTGTGCGGTTGCTGCGTTACTGGTGATACGTTGTGTGCCACCAGCACCTTTGTAAATCCATCTGTAATCAAGTTCAGATGTTGACTGATTATCACGCACTTTGAACACATATTTTACTTCTGCACCTTCCGGTGCGCCTTTTGTGCAGTCAGATGGATTAGCAGGCGAGTAGCCCTCTAACGAACTATTTTCTGCTACCAGCCAGTGATATTTCAGATAATGCGGCTGATGATTGTCGTCACCAAACGAATCATATTTCAGTAGTGCTATGCAATCACCCCAATTAGTTGGTGTAGCAACTGTTGTTGCCTGCCAGACGATATACGCTTGGGTTGGTGTTGAGACGCTAACCTCAGAAATATCGCAAAACGCAGTTCTTAGATAGAACCTTAACTGGTCTGAATAGAATACATCTCTGAAACCATCTGCGATAGCAACAGTCAGGTTTGAGGCGTTGATTTGTAGATTATCGCCATGCGTAGCAGTAGTTCCAGTTGAGAAATAGCATATCTGGTTAGTTGATGAGAGTGGCTCGTTTTGTGAATGTCTCAATGGTGAGTAGTTGTTGAAATCGGTTGTTGGGTATTTGCCGTATCTGCCGTCCAGCTCAGTACCTCTACCTAAAACAATTTTATTATCATTATCGCCTTCTGGTGTGCCGGGTGTCGCGCCAACCGAGTACTTAAAGTATTGAGTATAAGGTCCCCCACCTAAACCATCAGAGCCGACTGCTAAAATCCAGATAGTAGTGCCTGCGGCATTTAAGTCAGCCGGGAAGAAGCCGCGTATATCCGCCATACCGGTAGTTGTATTATCGTATTTATTCCAGTTTGAATTATTTGATTGTGAAGCACCGCCTGAAAACGACCAATCGCTTGTTGTTGGAGTATTACCGTTAGTTGTATAGTAGAATGTGCAGTTTGCTTTTTGCCCGCTGGGTGACAGAGAAACGCTTACCGCAATATCCCAATTATTATATGTAAGATTATTCGGTGCGCCATCATCTACAGCATCCCCAAATCTCCAGCCCGGTATCCATTCTGAATTGAAATCATTCAGGAAACCTTCTGCATCTGATGTAATAGTTGGCTCATCGCGTTTAGCGATTTTAGCTTCATAACTTCCTGGTGATGGTGCGGCTGTGCCAATAAAGAACAGGTGGGCTGAGTTAACAGTATTTTGGTTTGGTGATTCTGCAATTGAAACCCACAAATCAAGATTTTCATCAGCCATATCGTCTGTGAATTTGAATGTTGGTGGCTGTGTATTCTTGTCACCTGCGCGAACATAGAAGTAAAACCATTCACCTGCTCTGTAGTCGGTACCACTGGATAACTCTACCCAGAATACATCGTAGTTATAGGTCTCATTTGTGCCGCTGTAGTTCATCGCTTTTGTTCTGGTTGATATAGAGGTTGAAGTCCAGTAAGTGATACTTGAAACATAGTTAGACCAGCCGTAAGAGCCCGGTGCTAAATATGCATATAATGTTTTGGTTGCGGTGACTGGCACCGGTGCATAATCAGTCGGGTTAGTTGTAAGGTTGCCGTAAGCGGATAATTTTTCTAATTCAGGACCTACTGCGGGTCCGTTAAATTCTCCCTCTTCAGGCGCTCTGCCAGTATTACCGATACCATCATCAAAGTAGAAATGATATGTATGCGTTCCAGTTGAAAGCGTAGTTGAGTACTGATAAAACGCATTGTCATATGGATCAATACCTTGTTTGGTAAGTGAAAATGGTGTGCCATCAATCACAACTTGGCTAATTAGCGGTGCGACATTGCTGGAGACAGCGTTTACATATTTTACTTTATAATCAAATGTTGCGGTAGCGATATCGGTATCTGGCCAGACATCGTAATTAGATAGTGTGATATTTCCAATTACTGGCTCTCTTGTAGAGCCGGAGTTTTGTGGATTAAGGAATCCCAGATGGACCACAAAATCGTTTAAATTATTATCGGTATCGTAACCGTTTCCTTCCAGTTCGTCCACCCCGCCGGTTTTCATAGTTGTTGCGGTTGACGAAGCGTTCGCCTTTCTTTCTATTGAATCACCGGTTCCGAGAGAGGTGCCGATAGCGGTTGTTTCAATAAATTTTGCTGTCGGCGTTGTTCCCCATGCAACGCTGTCTATCCAGACATGGTATTGCGTTGTGATAGAAACACCGCTGTCGGAATCCAGTCCTGCAGCATATGTGGCATCCGCGGCGACACCATTTACTGCCGGGCTTGAAGCGAACAGGAAATAGCCATGCGCCCGTATTATCTGGTTTATCCAAGTTATAGTAGGACCATTAGAAGGCGATGCTTCTGTTTTTAATCGTAATATCCCGCCGCCATTTGGCAGTACTTTCAGGTCAATATCGCTATCAGTTGGATTGTAAAGTTCTACAAATTCTTCCGCAGCGCTCCCTACGCCGACTGCTACCTCGCTGATTACAATATGCCCTGCAGGACCTATATAGCAAGATGCGACTGGTGCTGAAAGCGCCGACTCGTTTGTAGCGTTATCAACGGTTGACACATAATAATAATTGGTTGTGCCATATATAGGTGATGAATCAATATATCCGGCAATTGCGTCGTCGGTAGCGATTAGAACGGGATTTGCACCTAATGTCGGGGATGTTTGGGTTGAACGCCAAATTTTGTAATTTTTTACTCCCGATGTATCCGTCGGCGCCGACCAGTTGAGTTGTATGCTGCCTCCCAAAAGCGATGCGGAAACATCTCCTATTGTGGTCGGTGCGGCGACATCAATTTTTACCGTCCATGAGGCGCTCCACGGACTGGATGAATTGGCTAAATCCCAGCACATTACCTGCCAGGTCCATGTTCCGTCCGCCAAAGCAGAGCCGGGTGTATAAGAAGAAGAAGTTGAGAAAAGTTTGCCGGTATCAGAACTCGCCGGACCTGTTGCGGTCCATGTAAATGCGGACTGACTGTCTCCTGCATCAGGGTCGTTAAAAGTCCAAGTAAATTGTGGTGTAGGGTCATTTATCCAGTTAACAGAGCCATCAGGATTGGTAGCGCCATTTGTCGGTGCGGTTGGCGGATTATTGATAACCGCACCTGCTGCAGTGACGAACTTACCATAGCCATCAGCATCCAGTGTATGCCCTTTGTAAGTTGTCTCATTCGGAGTTGTTGTGGAATCCTTCGCTTTCACCCGCCAGTAGTATGTAGTATCATTAGCCAATACTGGCGAAGTAGATGTTGATGTTTGCCAGCCGGTTTCTTTCAATCCTGTTGTGAATGCAGAATCAAGCGCAATTTGTATCCAGTAATATACAGGTGTAGTAGTATCGGTAGAAGTATTCACAGTAAGTGTAGCAGTAGTTGATACATTTACCGCATTATTTGCAGGTGTTACAAGCCCAACTTTACCCGGTGCAGAAGTATCTGCTGCAGCGCCGAGTATAAATTCAGCATCATCAAGATACGGGTCGTAATCCAGTGCGTTTGATTCATATGCATCTGCGAACAATCGGCCGCCAGTTGCACCTGATGGTGCAGTTACATTAGTATATGTTAATTTTTGCCAGGTATCATATGCAGCAAGAGTAATATCAGCTGTAGAATTTTCAATTAAGAATGAGCCGCTTGCATCGTACCATTTTATTCCTATTTTGAATTTAACATCGGTAATAGCACCTGCAAGTGCGGGTACATATGCCCAGATGCCTACGTTATAACTGTTCCCTGCAGTTACCGTGCAGGTTGCCGATATAATTGTTCTTGCTCCGTACGCTGATGTAAGGTTATCAAACCGGCAGACGCGGCTGCCTTCATGTGGCGATGCGGCTCCGAAATTGTCAACGGATGCCGAGCCCGTTCCGGGTTCCTGCCAGCAGAGTGGAGAATCCAGTGTTGCACCATCTGCTTCAAACCCGAAATGCCACTGCCCTGTTGCGGATGGGAGTAAATTAGCGATTGGTATAGACACTGTTTTGTTGACTGATGGGACGGATTCGTTTCCAGCATAATCCAGTGCTGTTACTGCATAATAATATGTCTGTCCTGCAGAGACGCTTGTATCAGTATAGCCGGGTGTTGCATCGTCATCTGCCAAAAGATAACTGGATTTATTGGTATCATCTATTGCAACAGGTCCTCTGTAAATCCGGTAATTTTTCAAGCCGGAAGTTGCATCTGTTGAAGCAGACCATGTAAGTGTTGAAGAAGTGCCGTTGTAGCCTGCATCAAACGAAGCTGGTTCCGGCGGGTCTGTTACATCAATTTTTACGGTCCAGTTGGAACTTACAGGGCTTACAGCATCCTTATTATCCCAGACCTTAACATTCCAGGTATACTCGCCATCTGAAAGTGGGGACGGAGGTGTATGTGATTTAGTAGATGAGCTAATTTTGCCGGAATCATAGCCACCTGTTGTTATTAACTGAAATGCAGACTGGTCATCACCTGCATCAGGGTCTGAAAAAGTCCATGCGAATTCTGGTTTATTATTGTTTATCCAGCTTGTAGAACCATCAGGTGTGGTTTTGCCACCTGTTGGTGCATTTGGTGGATTATTTGCTGCTACTACCTGAAACTTCTGGGTTGGCTGTGTAGAAAGTGTTCCGCAGCTATCTCTTGCAGAGACCCGCCAGTAGTATGTTGTGCCAACAGTTAATGCCGATGGGATTGTATAAGATGTGCTTGTCATATTCAGCCGATACATTACGGTACCATCAAGACTATCTGAATTATTAAATTCTAACAGATATGAAGTGACAGCATCACCTGTATCAGGGTCGGTTGAAGTGTTCCAGGAGAGTGTAGGTGTTGTAGAGGTTGTTGTTCCGTTATCAAGTGGTTGCAAATTGACAACTGTATTTGGTATCGTGTTTGTGATAGCGCCGTTTGCAGCTATTTTTAACTGGACCCAGAAATCTATATCACCGTCATCAACTTCACTTGCATATGTACCGTAATCATTATTAAGGTCATTCAATCCGTATTTTGGTATACCGACAACATCATTAGCATCAGAGCCGGAATTATCAACGGTGGTGTCGCCATTGTTATTCCAGCCTACAGCCTCATCATTCCGAAACGCAGCAACTGTAAGCCGGATTGTCTTATCACCATCTATACCTAAATCAGTTCGGTCAACACCGAACTCAATATAATTATTTGTTACATTCACATCATTGTAATCGTCACCATTACCATCACCATCTAAGTTTGTTGGTGGCGCATACCAGTTTCCTGATTCTGCATAGAGTTCTATTTTGCCGAGAAAACCGGTTGGTTGATGGATACAAATTTGTCGTTCTGCATAATGGTCTGCTGCGGTTAAATGGTAATCAGCACCTAAAGTTGTAGCTGCCAAATTACCAAGCCAGTCAACACCAGTACCATCAATATCATTATCTAATGCGATATTTATATGTGGCTGAGCGAGTGCTGTGATATCATTCAATCGGACAAGAAAGTATATCTTTTCTGCATCTGCGGTAACACGGAATTCTGTTATATCCCAATTCGGGTCTTCCGCAATAACATATTTACGGTTATCATTTATGCTATCTTTCCAAATCCATTCATTATTAGAGATGGTAGCGGAATTGTACTGTGTTGGTGGTGTACCTAGCCAGTCGGCATCAGTACCATCTTTTGGATTTTTAGCAAAATTTGTAGTGGTGACTGATTTTATATTTGAGAGTAAAGATATGTTTGTAGCGTTATCAACCGCGGTGACACCGTAATAATATGTTTTATTCGTAGAAACAGTTGAATCAGTATAAGTTGAGACAGTTACTAAAGTAGCACCATTCAGGTCTGTTACATTCGGGTCTGTAGTTGCTGAAAACGAATATGTTGCACGATAGATTTTGTAAGTTTTCAAGCCCGACGGTGTTGTATCTGCGGCGGTCCAGGTAAGTGTTGCAGAGGTAAGATTATAGCCGACATCCAGTGCGCTTGGGTTGTCAATACTCGCATCTATTTTAACAGTCCAGTTAACACTTGTTGGGCTGACTGCATCGTTATTATCCCAGACTTTAACATTCCAGGTATACTCACCATCTGGAAGTGCAGACGCAGGTGTATGTGAAGAGGTTGCAGAAGCAGTTTTGAGTGTATCATAACCAACGGAAGTTGTTAATTGGTATGCAGATTGTGTATTACCTGCATCAGGGTCTGAAAAAGTCCATGCGAATTCTGGCTTATTATTGTTTATCCAACTTGTAGAGCCGTCGGGTGTAGTTGTTCCACCTGTTGGTGCATTTGGTGGATTATTAGGTGCAACAGTTGTAAAAGTTCCGTAGCCGGCTGCATCAAGTGTATGCCCCTTAAAAGTCGTCTCATTTGGAGTTGGTGCTGAGTCCTTCGCTTTAACCCGCCAGTAGTAAATTGTATCATATCCAAGTGTCGGATTCCAACTTGTTGAAGTAATCCAGCCGGAGTTTTGTAACCCGGTTGTGAACCCACTATCCAGTGCTAATTCAATATAATAATAGATATCTGGCGTTGCATCAGTTGAAACATTTACAGTGAGTGCAGTTGTGGTTGCAACATTTACCGCATTATTTACAGGTGTTACAAGCCCAACCTTCCCGGGTGCAAATGTATCAGGAACCGGTGAGACACTGTTTGCAAATCCCGGTGTGCAATAAGTTGAAAAATGGACATGTGTTGAATAATCCCAGTTGCCTGAATCAGACCTGTCAATTGCAGTCCCTGTTGAATATATTTTCTCCCAGGATTTACCAGCGGTTGAACTTAACCAAGTGAACGAACTGGTAATGATGGTATTGTTTGACGCATCTTTTGTAGAAATCCAAACAGTATCGCCACCGTTGGCAAGTCCAAAAGAACCAGACATTGTTACCATTATCAGGTTTGATGTATTAGCATGCGCATTTATACAGGTTGTGTAAGAACCATCATAATCACTATCAACAATTAAAGCATACCAGCCAGGTTGAAGAGTAGTTCCTGCCTGTCCTTTATCATGTGCACCGGTGTAATCAGAGATACCATCACCTGCTTCACCGCGTTCTGCAAAAAGCCAGCCGTTTATATTTACTGATGTATTACCTTTATTGTACAATTCAACAAGTTCAGCAGCACCATCCGCACCGGGTGGGTCTGGAAATACCTCGTTTATTACAATGTCATCTGGATTTGGTGCTACTCCACAGATAACCTGTCTATTATTTGAAACAGAACTCTCATTTTCGGCATTATCCAGAGTTGTTACAACATAATAATATGTTTTACCAAGTTGAACCGTTGAGTCAGTGTAGCCCGGTGTTGCATCATCATTTGCTAAAAAATAACCTGCTCTGTTTGCATCTGTTATGGTAACAGTTGCTCTGTAAATTTTGTAATTTTTTATACCAGAAGTTGCATCTGATGCTGCACTCCAGGTAAGTGTGGAAGAAGTGCCATTATATCCGGCATCAAACCCAGCTGGAGTTGTAGGTGATGTGGCATCAATTTTTACGGTCCAAGTTGAACTTACAGGACTTACTGCATCGTTATTATCCCAGACCATTACATTCCAGGTATAATTTCCATCTGCAAGTGCTGAAGCTGGCGTATGTGACGAGCTTGCTGATGCTGTTTTGAGTGTATCGTAGCCAACTGAGGTTGTGAGTTGGTATGCAGACTGTGTATCGCCTGTATCAGGGTCTGAAAAAGTCCATGAAAATTGTGGAGTATTATCATTTATCCAGTTAACAGAGCCATCAGGCGTGGTTGTTCCACCTGTGGGTGCATTTGGTGGATTGTTGGGTCCTGTAACATTCACAGTAAAATCAGTGTTTCCTGCAGTACCGAATTCCAGCCATGAAGAACTTGCAGAACAGGTATCAATAACTACTGCCCGCCAGTGATAATTATCGTTTGGCATAGAAGTGCTTGATAAAGTTACAACAGAGCCACTTGCAACAAAGCCGGAATCTAATAAACCAGTACCATCAAATGCGCTCGCTGTCGGTTTCACTTCTACCTGTAATTTTACATTCCCGGCATCAGGGTCTGAAATAGTTGCTTTGAAATTTACTGTTGATTCATCAGTTGTCCCGCCTTCTGTAATTACTGTTATACCATCTGATTTATACTGTCCCATTGATGCCGGATTGTTTGGCGGCTGATTGCCGCCAAGTTGATAAGGCCCGCCAGTGAGTGCTGATGATTCATTCCCGAATTTATCTACAGAGACAACGCCGATATAATAGTTTTTTCCGGAAACAAGTGTATCGCCTTCATTATAGGTTGTGAGTGTTGCGGAGGTTGTAGTAAGCCCTTTTTTCTGCATTTCAGGTCTTAAAACTGATGCACGGAAGGAACCATCTGCTTCTGTAATTTCATTTTTTGCGGTTGCGATTGTATTTAATGTTGAGATAAAAATATAGTATCTTGAGAAATCGCCGGGATCTGCAGGTGCTGTCCAGGTAACATCAAATGAATTCGCAGTAGGTGTAACAGATAGCCCTGTAGGATCTGCAGGTGCTGTCCAATCGTGTGGCTCGGTGACATCAGAATTGTCAACAGAACCGACTGTATTATCTAATTTATAATGTCTTGAGAACTCTTTCATAAACGCTCTTGCAAGACGGAAATCGTTTATAAAAATGTGGTTCTCATCGTTGCCTGATGCACCGATATATTCGGAAGATGATTTGTTTGCATTCATAGAGCCAACACCGATCCAGTCCATATCAATAACAACATATTTTAAGTGGTGTTTGTCATATGATGTCTCTGCTGACTGACGGATATAACCACCTTTATTATTGTAATTGGTAAGTGCGGTTCCTGAGAAAGTTGGTTGATTGCCACCCATAGAATTAACAACACCTTCACAGAAAAAGTTTGGTTTTTCAGCATCGTCTAAAACAGACCAGATTGCTTCATCAAAATCAAGCGTGCCCGTATCTGTTGGATCATGACTGGTTGTCTCAAAAAATACGCTCTCGGTTGCTGCACGGATTGTGGTGTCAACAATATTGTTAACAAGCCACGGACCGTCTTCAGATGAAAAAAGCGTATGAACCGTAATACCGTTTGCAGTGGTAATCGGATTAGATGTTGCACTCCCACCGTGAAAAGTTCCACCAAATAGTTCGTTATATTCAGCGACATATTTGTTTATTATATTGGTATCTGTGATAGTCAGCCATGCGTTATCCTGTGTTCCCCATCCACCGGAAGTGTAATTTCCGGTTCCAGTTACTAATTTTCTTTTAGTTGATGAGTTCGGGTCAATAATTAAGAATTTGTTATGCATGATAGGACTGCCTGCAGGTTCAAGCACAGCTGGAATACCTGCCTGTAAACCGGTATAATTTCCCTCATCACCATCACCAACATATTTTACATCAAGGTCTGCACTATCACGGTTATTCATAGAGGTTGTAATTTTCGTATCAACCGATGGTATAGAATAGTTTGCCAGATATACCATTGACGATGAGCCCAAGATGTAACTTTCCAGCATGTTTTCAATTGAGGTATCATATGTGCCGTTGTTCCCATCGGTGAAACGCAGGTCCCACCAGGGTGCACTGAAAAGAAAGTGAGAAAGTGAGAAAGTGAGAAAGTGAGAAAGTAAAAGCCCAGTAAACCATTTTTTTATGACTTTGTTTCCCGTTTTGTCTGTTTTGTCCGTTTTGTAAACGGCACTTAAGTGCCGTTTACCTTGTTCGTCAATAAACCTGTAAAATTTAGCCATTTTGCTCCTCCTGGTAGACGGCATTTAAGTGCCGTCTACTTATCTGATTGTTTATCTCTTAAATAGCCAGCACCTGCTACTTCCGATTTTTCTATTGCTTTCGCAAAACTATCAGAAATATGTGCTAAAATTTTTTCAAGTCTTCTGTCACCTTCTTCAAGTCGTTTATTGCCTTCTTCAAGTCGTTTGTTACCTTCATCAATCATCTGTTGTGTGCGTTTGTTTCCTTCGTCAATATGTTTTTCAATTTTTTCTAAAATCTGTTTTGCACGTTCATCTTCACTCTTTATTAACGCTTGTGTGCTTTCCCGAAATTCTTTTATTGTTTTGTTTGTTCTGCGGTTAGAATCAACCGCATAATAGACACCAAGTATCGCTAAAACTATACTCCATAAACCATAATCAATCCCCATATCAATTTCTCCTTTTCGTAAAAATAAAAATGCAGGTATAGCCCCGCACCAAATTTAATAAGCGATCTAGTCGCAAAATTTTTTAAGATGCGGGGCAAAACCTGCACTGATACAAAAAATTATAGTCGCAACTCTAATATATAATGATGACACGGGCAGAAGACAATTAGGTCATCCGTTGCCCTCAGGCATCGCACTGTTAGTGCATAGTTTAGCGGTTCCCTTTGCCATCTACCCAGAAATGTATTTTTCAGATTTAATGTTTTTTGTGTTGAAATGTTTTCAATTTTTAGCGGTTGCGAGGAAATCGTGGTTTTATCCGCAGTTGCTTTTTTTAAGATATCTGAAACAGTAAGTTGGTTTTGTTCTGTGAGTTGTGCTATCTGTAAAAGTTCATCAGGCGAAACAAAAGCCGCACAGTTGTCGTTTAAGACAAAAAACAAAACACCAAAAACAGCAATAATAATCAGTATTTTTTTTCCCGATATGTATCGGGATTTCGCTATGCTCAACATTTTGTTTATTTGTGTTGCCGATGAATCTCTTGCCAATGCAATCCAAATCTTACATTATGGTCTCTTAACCATTTTTCATGTTCTTTCATATTTTTTTCATGCTCTTCCCACAATTTCTTATGTTCTTTCAAATTCTTTTCATGCTCTTTCAACAATAGTAATGCCATCCGCTTCAGTATATCTTCGCGTTTAAAAAGATTATCATATTGCTCAAATTTCTTATCTAATTCTGCAAATTTTTTCTCAAAACCATTGTTTTTCATCTTCTCTACACTTTTAGTATAACACAAAATCTACAATTTGTCAAGTACTTTTTTTATATCGCGAATTATTTACGAATAAAGGTACACATCACGAATTGACCCGAATAACTGCATAAAATATATTATTTACTTTTTATATTTTGGTGGGCAGAAGATACCTTCTTTTTGCATAATTAAAGCAGGTTCTGAATTACCCGGTCCACCACCTTCATTTATATGTAGAACCTTAACAACAAAGCGGTCTAATCCTGAATCAGCGCCTTCTCTGTATTCTGCTACAAACGATGCATCTATTGTTTTTGTCTCGCCTTTGTTTACTGCTACATCAATACTTTTCGGGTCAGTCAATGCAACACCTGAAGAACCGTTTGTTAATAGAGCATACGATTCTGACTTGACTCTTATTTTAGATTTTGCACGAGGACCTTTATTGGTGACTTTTACTGTTACTCCAACCTGTGTGCCAAAAAAATAGAGCGGGAAACTACCCCAGTACTGAGACGGGTAGACCTTATTCTCATAGAATGTATAGCCGAAGAAATTGTAATAAGTTCCCGCAGCGTTTGTGATTGTAGTGCCGTAAGAATTAGAAAAAATGATTTGGACATCCAGCATATTCTGCTCGCCGAGATGCTGCCCTGCTGATTGCAAACTGGCTGATAAAACCATTATCAATCCCAACCCACACAAGCCTGAAATCAATTTTTTAACCATAATTCCCCCCTGATATAACGGCAAATTTCAAATTCCAAGCACCAAATTCCAAATTTCTGATACAACCAGCCTCTAATATAGAATTATATCAGAAGCGATATAATTAAGCGCATCGCCAATTACATCGACTTGGCACTATAATTATAAAGAATTTTTATGAATTTGTCAAGTATTTTTTTTAAAAAGTTTGCGTTTTGCTTCAAACCGATATTTTGCATTTGGGAAATTATCTAAATAAAATTTGAACTCCTGTTTCGCTCTTTCGCTATTACCAAGCCGTTCATCAAAAATTGTTGCAACTATAAACTGTGCATCCTCAGCAAACGGCGAGTCCTTGTAGTCGTTTACTACCTTTTTATATTCTGTGATTGCAGATGAATACTGCGCTAATGCCAAACAAGAGGTTGCAAGTTGGTAGTGCGCTTCTGCGGCTATTTTTTTAGATGTTGTAGTACCCCCCAATCCGCCTCCTCCTCCCCCTTTTTCTAGTACTTTCTGATACGATAAAATCGCTTCTATATATTTACCTTGTTTGAATAATTTGTTGCCTTTGTTCAAGAATCGTTGTGATTTTTGTTCTGCTGTATTCTGATATAAAAAAAAACTGCCAATCAACCCTACCAAAATTATTAGAAAAATATATCTTTTCACTTTTCACTTTTTACTTTTTTATTTGTGCCGCTTTTTTTCTGTATTCCTGTGCTCTTTCAGGAAAGCCGAGTTTTTGATACGCAGTTGCGAGTCCTGAATAGTTTTCACGGCTTGGCTCGTATTTAACCAGAAGTTGCCAGTAGATTGTATGTTCCTGAATTTGACTGGTTTTTTTAGGAATTTTTTTGGCTATATTGTATGCTTCGTCATGTTTGCCTTCTCGCCAGTATGCTTCCATTTGTGAGATATTGAAAGGAATATTATCAGTATCTTTTTCCGGATATTCCTGTGCCAGTTTTATGATTTCATCATTTTTTCCTTTTGCCTTGTAAATCTCTGTTATCAGTTGTTTTGATTTTTTTGTCCACTCGCTATCCGGATATTCTTTAACTACCCGTATTAAAACAACCCGTGCTGGCTTTTCTTTTGATAAAAATTTGTAAAGTATATAGCCAGTTTTATACGAGAATTCTGCAGTATATGGTGTATTCCTGAATTTTTTTAAATATCTTTCGTATTCAGCCACCAGACCAGTAATATCCTGTTTCTTTTCATAGATATAAATTACAAACCGTTGAGATTCTTCCGCATATTTTGATTTCGGATATTTTTTGAGCAGCAATCTGAATTGTTCTAATGCGCCACCAAGATTATCGCGACTATAATTTGCTCTCGCAGATTCTAAAATCCTGAATGCATCAGTTTCATCAAGTTTAGGTCTTGAAAGAATAAGAAATCCAACCACAACGATAATAACCGCAGCAACTGCAATTAAGATTTTTTTCATCCCTGCTCTATTTTTTAACCTTTAACCTTTAACCTTTAATCTGCCTCTTTTATTATTCTTCACCTACATTTGTAACTGTAACAGTTACGCTTTCGCCGTTGATTATATAAGTTTGTTGTGTTGAAGTTCCTTTTTGCCAGGTATATCCTGTATTTTTTACATCAAGCAGTGCTTTTTCTGTGCCTGCTTCTGCAATATAATAATCTTTTGTTACCGCCTGTCGTTTACCGGTTTGCCGTGATTCTGACGAAAGCCAGAAAATAAATGTTAAGCCAACACCTGCTAAAAACAGAATCGCTACCATTGCGAATACAAGTGCAGAACCGTTAGAGGCAGTGAATAGTGAATAGTGAATAGTGAATAGTTTTTTGAGGTTTTTCATATTTAATTGCCTCCCTGTTAACGGCAAGTAAAAAGTAAGAGATTAAGAAAAAACTAATCCTAAAGAATCACTTTTCAGAACAGGTTTAGGACATTTGTCCTAATTGAAAAACCAAAATTTACCGACGAGCAAAATTCAAATGTAAGCATTTGCTTACATTTTGACATGATTAACAGAATTTTATTTTTAGCCTGAATTTCACAGAAAATCACAGAATATTCTGTTAGGTTTTCCATGCCTGACGGCAGACAGGTGCTTTCAGTGTTATTCTGTGTATTTCTATGGCTGTCTTTTAATCCTGTAAATCCTGTCAGGTCCTTTTTTGTTTTTAATTTTAACCTTTAACCTTTAACCTGTCGTTTACCTGCCTTTAACCTGCCTTTTTTCTACCAGTTTGTATAGTGCTCGCCTTTCAAATCTGTATTGGGTGTATTTACAAGAATCTCACCATCCGCATTTCCATAAAACCAGCCACCTTGACCAAAATTAACATTCGTTGTTATATCACTTGTTGAAACATATATATTAGAATTGTAGCAGCATCTGCGAGTTCTCGGCGCAATTGGTGTGCCAACCTGATTTTCAGGTAGTTGTGTATCATCGCCTTTCCAGAAGTTTCTGAAATCAGGGTGCATCGTATTATCCCAGTTATTTACTGCAGGTGCATTTGTAATAAGAACCGGTGCTGTATTCATATTTTCACCACGATAGACAGCGATATTAGCGCGGATTGTACCGAGTGCGCCTTTTGTTGCGCCTTCGGTTGCTTTTTGTTTTATACCTGCGAATTTAGGCACAACTATCGCAATCAAAAGTCCTACAATTGCAACCACAATCATCAGTTCAATCAGTGTGAAACCTGAACTGTAGCGACTTAGCGACTTAGCGACTTGGCGACTTGGTAAAAGTTTTTTAATTTTTAATTTTAGCGAAGCGTCATTTTTCATTTTTAATTGCCTCTCATGGGCTCTGTGGATATATAAAAGTTTTCATACTGTATGGCTGTAGTTTTGAGCCACCTGCAGAACGTTTGAATTCAAGATGTATACTGATACCATTATCAGCGCCATTTTCTTTGAGTAAATCATCAGACACCTCATACCCGATTTCAAGTTTGGTGCAGTACTCCGCAATATGATTGTAGTCAATAGATTCCCAGCCTGTTGATGGGTTCAACTCGTTACCCTGTTGTCGCCAGATTCTTTTTCGCTCTTTACCTGAGCTATCGGTTGTGTACTGGATTCTAAAGCGTGCCAAACTTGGTGCGCTACCACCTGTTTCCTGTTGTGTTAAAAATGTATAACCTGTTCCAGTTGTCATCTCGCCTGTATATGGGATTTTCCACGCCCATGTTTCAGCAGGTTTATCAGGGTCTTCAACCAGCACTGCTTTTTTAGGAGCGACTGAAATATCTTCAAAGTATGCTACACTGCCCACAGCACCAGTATTAGACAATCGGATAATGCAATCAGTATCTGTTGTAGCCATTAGGAATGTGCCATCACTACTTCCATCGGCTGTGACTATTTCCCACCAGGATGTATGGTCTGTTTCTGTTGAAGCATATACTGGTATCCCGCTTATATTTATAACCTCAATTCTTCCCTTTCCAAGTGGCGCGTCAGTATTTCTTATCTTACCTGATAGGAGATATCTAACCCCGTTTACAAGTTGGAATGTATATGTTGAAGAATATGTAACTCCTTGGGAAACACCAATACAGACACCTCGGGTTGATGTTGAATTTTCTACTACCACACCGGCTGCTAAGGTATCCCAATTATCCGGGTTTGTAGTTAAACTACCCGGTGAATCAAGCCTGCCGTTTGAGACCAGATTCCCAACAGAATGTCTGTATGCGGATTTTAAATCTTTTACAAACCAGTACATTGCATCCCGTGCATCTGATTGGACTGACATTCGTGCCTTACCAGCCCACCATGCGTTTGAAAATGACTTAAAAACCTGTACCAGTGGGAAGAAAATTATTGCAAGTAATGCAACAACAACCATCAGTTCTACAAGGGTCACGCCGTTAGAAAAAGTGAATAAGTGGTTAAGTGGATAAGTGGTTAAGTTTTTGTATTTCATTTATTTTTCAAACTTTTAATTAAATTTTGCAACATCCTGACTATAAAAAACAAGTGATTAGTGAATAAGTGATTAAGTTGTTCATCACTTACAAACTTTAATTCTTTAGCAATGAGAAATTGGGTATGCAATTCACCGCAAGAACTAAGTGAAATATATAGAAATTGAATTATTTCTGGTTTGTGTTGGCGTAGAAAACCTTCTGCTATGTTTGATGGTATTGATACTGCCGCTCTTCGCATTTGACTTGTTAATCCGTAAATTTCTTCTTTTGGAAAACTTTTGGTAATAATATACACTTCCTTTACTAATTCAATACTTTTCTGCCACACCAATAAATCAGTATAGTTTTTCACTTTACCCATAACTAATCACTTAACCACTAATAACATAACCACTTTTTAGTACTTGCTTATCTTCTGGCAATGTTCGCCATTATTGTTTGGTGTACTACTTCTCGTGTTTTTCCACCGCCGGAGGTCCAACTGACCCGTACTTCAATCTGTTTGTAATTGGTAGTGCCACCTGCTGGATCAAATCTACCAGTTCCTCCACCCAAATCTGTATATGTCATATATCTTACCGTGACACTTCTTGTAAATTTGCTGTACTGCGAGAGAGTGTTGTTTGAAGCATCTCTTGGCGGGTGTTCAGCATTTGCGTCTTGCAAAACATTGTAGTCATCAATATCATCAAAAGTTGTTTTGTTGGTAGCAGTTTCACCCTGCGCTGCTTCAGCTGCTGTAATTCCGATTTCTGAAGGTGTTGTTGTAGAACTAGTAAGCACAGATGTTTCATCCCATTTCCGCTGCTTTATCTCTTCCATCAAATCCTGTGCAAGTTCGTTCGCAACACTCCTTGAACCCAAATCGCTTGTAGAAACCAATGCATCGCCAATCAGTTTCACCAGTGGAATCAAACCAAGCACTAAAACCACCACCGCTATCATTATCTCAACAAGCGTGTAAGCACGGATGCGATTAAGCGATTGAGCAATTAAGCGAGTAAGTTTTTCATCTGCGTAATCTGCGTTTTTCATCTGCGTAATCTGCGTTTTATATCTTAAAACTTACCGGTGAAACTGTGGATGCATTTGAGATTGCTTCTATTTTTGAGAGAATCAGGTTTCTGTTGTCTGATGTGATCGTCTCGTTTTCTTTCAATATTTTTTGTATCTCATCTATCTGCGCTCTTGTTTCTTCACGAAACTGCTCATCTGCCAACAGTTTTGTTCTTAAATTTGCAGTCATTGTATTTAATGCATCTGCCAGTTCTTTCAGTTCGTCTTTTTCTCTGAGTCGAAACTGTCTTGTTAAATCACTTTCTTCAATCATTCTGAAAAGGTCTTTTTCAAGTCGGTAAATGGGTCCTGCAATCCGATGCGAAAAATATACTGAGATAAATGCAACCAGCACCATAAAGACAAGCGATTTTACAGCAAGTAATAAATGAAATGCAGTGAGGTCCTGCCTGATTTCTTCCATAAAAAAAACCTTTGGCAGAATCGTTTTCATTGTATAAAAAATATCCCATTCTACCAAACCAAGCATAACAAATAATGTTACCAAAATTACTGCCGCAAATTTGAACTGAAATTTTTTGTTAATCAGAATCTGTTTTCGCTGAAACTTCCCCCCCTTTTTTTCTTCCATTTTAGTCGTCCTCCATTACAAGTAATGTCATTCCCGAATGTCTGTATCGGGAATCTATTCCGTGACTCCGTGTTTTCGTGGTCATTGATTGTCATGCCGAAAGCAGATCAGCCTCTTGCTGAAAAGAACGATTACAGCGATTACCGAAGAATCACTTATCTCCGTAATCTGTGTTTTTATCGTTGGAGTCAAAGATTGTTGGGATTTTTCAACACTATTAGTATAACACTTTTTTTTGATTTTGTCAAGTGTTTTATTTTAACGCTCGTTTGATTTGTCTTAACAGAAAAAATAATCTAACAAATAATGAGTATCTTATTTTTATTGCATTTTCCGGACAGAGTTCACTGCAACAGAGGCAGAGTATACATTTTGATTTGTCAACATTGGGTATCTCGTTAAGTGCTATAGCGTTCACAGGACACGACTTTATACAAGTCATACATTTTGTACATTTTTTTTTATCCATAACAGGTAACGCTGATACAAATTTGCCGAAAAATTTTGCAACCCGTTTAGGTATAAAATACAGATAAAAATTAGTTGGCACTTTGAATTTTGCTAATGCAACCTTTTCAATAGGCGCTCCAACAATTTTTATTTCTTCAATTTTGTTTGTTCCAAGTTTTAAAGCAGCCGCAGAATTTAAATAATAAACTTTCGTTATATCAAAATCAGCAATTTGGCACATCACTGTATCAATTGCAACGGCATCATCAGACGCCATAATCAAGCCGATATTTCGTGGACTGCCTGCTGCGGGACCTTCGCCTTCCATCCCGACCACAGCATCCATAATAGAAAGTTTAGGTTTTACAATTGCGAGTATATCTACAAGTATTTCGGAGAACTCGTCAGGATGTGGTGCAAATTTATGATACATTGATTTTCGTAATCCTGGGATACAGCCGTAAAGATTTTTTATCGCACCTGTTAAAAAAACAAGATTGTGAGTTTTGAATTTCGGGACGGAGATGATGCAATCGTATTCAAAACAAGGTTTAGCGATTTCTAAATATTTTAATATTTTGTTTTTTGGGTTTTTGGATTGCACGCGAACGGTTCCTGTTCTTTCAAAATACAGCATCTCGCAATTTTCTTCAATACAGATTTTTTTGATACCGCTTTTTTCCCAGAATCTTTCAGCACCGCCAATAACCCCGCCAGGACTTTCACCAACTGATGGTATCGCGCCAACTCGTCTGACAATTCTGATAATTGCTCTTACGATTTCGGGATGTGTCGTTACCGACTTTTCAGGCGCTTTTGCAGAAAGTATATTCGGCTTGATTAAAACCTTCTGCCCTTTGGTAAAAAATTTTTCCGTTCCGCCAAGAAGTTTTAGCGATTCTATTATTGCAGGTCCAACATCATTGTATGAATCACATTTTACAATTGATACGATTGACATTATATGTTCTCACGTTCTCGCTAACTAGGGAACGATTAAACCTCAAAAATCTAAAATTTCTATATCTATCAACGAACCCTTTTTTATAAAAGCAGTTTTTTCGTCTAATACGATAAAGCAGTTTGCGTTTGACATTGATTTCAATATTCCAGAGCCCTGTGCATCAACGGGCTTTACAAAATAATTCCCGTTTTTTTGTATGAAAAATCCACGCAGGAATTCTTTTCTTCCCGGTTCTTTTCGGATACCGAACAACAAAGTTGCTTTTAAAACCGGTAGTGATGCCGGCTGTTTACCAGCCATTTTTAATACAGCAGGTCTTACCAATTCTAAATATGTAACCATTGTTGATACCGGATTACCAGGAAGCGAAAATACAGGAATGCTTTTTATTTTACTGAACGCGAATGGTTTGCCGGGTTTCATTGCAACCTGCCAGAATAAAAGTTTTGCACCAAGTTGGTTCAATGCGGTTTTTACATAATCGTATTTACCAACAGAAATCCCAGCAGAAACTATTACTACATCAGATACAGAGATTGCTTTTCTAATTACCGATTTTATTTTGGATATATTATCAGGCACTGTTTCAAACTGAACAGGAATAGCGCTGTCTCTTTTTAATAGAGTTGTAAGTGTCCAGAGATTTGAGTTTCTGACTTTGCCTGTTGGAAGTTTTTTTACCGACGCTGAAACAATTTCATCACCAGTCGTAATGATTACTACTTTTGGTCTTTTGAATGTTTTGAATTTTGTTTTTCCAATAGAAGCAATAAGACCAACATGCGCAGGTGTCAAAATTGTGCCCGTTGTTAAAATCAATTCCCCTTTTTTTATATTCTCGCCTGCTTTCCTTACATTTTCTCCCCGTTCTACTGATTTTAATATTTTTATTAACTTCGGACTTCGGACTTCGGACTTCGGACTTTCAGTATTTTCCACCATCACAACTGCATCAGCACCTTGAGGTATTGGCGCACCTGTCATAATTTTTATCGCTTCACCGTTTCCCAATTTTTTAGGAAAGATATTGCCTGCCTTTAACTCACCAATAATTTTCAGGTTGATGGGTACTTTTTTTGTATCAGCAGATTTGACCGCATAACCATCCATCGCAGAATTGTCGCAATTAGGTATATTTTCTTGTGAAATTATGTTCTCGGCAAGAACGGCATTGAGACAGTTCTCATTAAGCGGCACGATTTCAGCAGATAGTTGTTTTACATTCTCAATAATTATTTTTTTTGCCTTATTAAATTTTATCATGTTTTCTGAGTAAAGTATACCCATCAATTCCAGGTAACATTATATCAAGAATAATTAAATTTTACAAAACTTACAGTAAAAAGTCAATTGATTTAATAACAATAATTTTGTATAATAAAACTGATATTTTATGGATTACGAAACTGTTATTGGATTAGAAGTGCATGTTCATTTAAAAACAAACTCAAAACTGTTCTGTGGGTGTTCAACTGAATTTGGTGCCGAACCGAATTCAAACATCTGCCCGGTCTGCACAGGACAGCCGGGTGTGCTGCCTGTGTTAAACAAAAAAGCAGTTGAGTTTGCGGTTCTTACAGGGTTCGCACTTAACTGTGAAATCGCAAAATATTCTGTTTTTGCACGGAAAAATTATTTCTATCCAGATTTACCGAAAAATTATCAAATCTCGCAATACGAACTGCCACTTTGTAAAAATGGTTTTTTAACAATAGATGTTGGCAGTAAAACAAAAAAAATAGGTATCACAAGAATACATCTTGAAGAAGATGCTGGAAAACTTTTACACGCAATTGGTTCTACAGAACTGGGCTATTCGCTTGTTGATTATAACAGAACTGGAATCCCACTTCTGGAAATCGTATCCGAGCCGGATATTTCATCACCTGAAGAAGCATATCAATATCTCACCAATTTGAAAGCCATCTTAAGATATATCGGTGTTTCTGATTGTGATATGGAAAAAGGGTCGCTGCGGTGCGATGCTAATATCTCGTTGAGGCATGTCAGCGAAAAAAAACTCGGCGTAAAAGTAGAACTAAAAAATATGAACTCGTTTAAGGCAGTTCGTGATGCGTTAAATTATGAAGTAGAAAGACAAAAGAAAGTATTAAATAACGGCGAAAAAATTGTCCAAGAGACACGGCTTTGGAATGAAGAAACAGGCACAACAATTTCTATGCGTTCAAAAGAACAGGCACACGATTACAGATATTTTCCAGAGCCTGATTTAGCACCTGTTGAAATTGACGACAAATTTTTAAATGAGGTCAAAAAAAATCTTGTTGAACTACCAAATACGCGTAAAAAGAGATTTGTAGAATCGTTTGGACTTTCAGAGTATGATGCAAGTGTTTTAATCTCTGAAAAGGCGCTTGCTGACTATTTTGAGGATTGCCTTTCCAATCTCCAATCTCCAATCTCCAATCTCCAATCCATTGCAAAGCAATTATCCAACTGGATAACAACAGAACTGCTGGGCAAACTCAATGCTGAAAATAAGGATATTTCTGCCTCACCCGTTTCTGCCGAAAACCTCGCAGAACTTGTTAAACTTATTGCGAACGGTACTATATCAGGTAAAATCGCAAAAACCGTTTTTGAACAAATGTTCAAAAATAAAAAAACTGCCTCCGAAATAGTTAAAGAACAAGCACTTGTTCAAATATCAGACGAAAAAGAAATAGAAAAAATGGTTGACGAAGCGATTTCAGAAAACCAGAAAGCAGTCGCTGAATTTAAGTTAGGCAAACAGCAGGCAATAGGCGCACTTGTTGGCGCGGTTATGAAAAAATCCAAAGGCAAAGCCAACCCGAAACTGGTCAACGAGATATTGAAGAAGAAACTGGTATAAAACTTTGAGAATAATATCATTCCAAAATTTTTAGTAAAGAGAAAGATTCAAAACAGTATGGGAATTTACAATAAGAAATTCAGAATAGTTTGGGAAAAACTTGAGCAATGTTATTCTAAAGGCAAAATAAAACCTCAACAGGAAAATGATATAACCTGCTATTTATATCATGTTTTGCTTAATGATGGAATACAACCCATTAAAATATGGACTGAAGATACAATAAACGTAGGGAAGAAAAAATGTTATATAGATATGAATATTAATGATCGTTTATTGGTTGAAATAAGATTAATGAAACCAAAATATCATACAGGTTTTAGTACTTTTGCAAAAAAAATAGAAAAGTTATCTTCTAAACTTAAAAAAAGTTCACGTAGAGTTAAGCGTTGTCATAAAAGACAACCAATTGTGGCGTTATGGAATTGGAAGGAAGAACCAATTGACAAAACATTAACGGCTAATTTGAAAAAGTTAAAAAAAGATTTAAAGAGAAAGTATGAAGTTTATTTGATTTGGGGTCCTAAATGCCAGTGTAATTGAAATTTAAGTAAAATAATTATGAAGACAACAGAAACTAAAATCGGCGAAAATAAATCCGGTAAGGGCAACATCGTTATTTATAAAACAAAAAGTAACCAGATTCAACTTGAAGTGAAATTGGAGAAAGATACTGTTTGGCTTACACAGAAACAGATGTCGGTATTATTCCAGAAAGGTATTCCTACAATCAACGAACATATAAAAAATATATTCAAGGAGAGAGAACTGGTTGAGGATTCAGTTATTCGGAAATTCCGAATAACTGCCAGCGACGGTAAAACTTACGAGACAAATTTCTATAATTTGGATGTAATTATTTCTGTGGGATATAGAGTTAAATCTCAACAGGGAACCCGATTTCGTATATGGGCAACCAAAGTTTTAAAAGAGCATATTGTAAAAGGATATACCATTAATCAAAAAAGGTTATTTTTACAATCTGAAAAACTTAAAGAATTGCAAAATACTATTAAATTTCTTCAGGAAAAATCAGGACATCAACTTTTACAAAGCAAGGCACAAGAGATTTTGAATTTATTATCGGAATATGCAAAATCAATTTCTATTTTAGAACAATACGATACTAATAAATTAACTCTTATCAAAGGGAAAAAACCATCATTTGTTTTAAGATATGAAAACTGCGTTGAAATTATTTCCAGTATTAAGGCAGAGCTTATATCCAAAAAACAGGCAAGCGAACTTTTCGGACAAGAGGTTGGGAAAAAATTAGAGAGTATTACAAAAAACTTATATCAAACATTTGACGGTAAGGAATTATACAAAAGTGTTGAAGAAAAAGCTGCGCATCTGCTATATTTAACGATTAAAGACCATCCGTTTACAGACGGAAATAAGCGTATCGCTTCATTTCTTTTCATTTATTTTCTTGATAAAAATAATTACTGTAGTTTGGCAAATTTCCCATTTCTCTAATGAGAAATAGGGTGGTCTGATTCATCAGACACGCTTGCTAATAAATGCTGAGACATATTATAAAGGAACCTATAAAAAATTGACGTGAAAGC